>CANQKU010000059.1 GCA_947624535.1 uncultured Bacilli bacterium | reverse complement strand
CAGTAGGTGAAGATAAATTTGGCGGATCTACTTACATTAAAGAATATTTTATGAGTAAAGATCCCGCTAGTGCTGCCGCTATTAATGCTTTTGGTACAGTTACAGCACCAAGTGAAACTAAAGGATCAATTTTATCAGTTTTTAAACAAAAGGTAAAATTATTTGCCTCACGTGAAAATTTAAGTGAAATGTTATCATACAGTGATATCGACTTATCTTCAATTGGTAAACAAAAAACCGCAGTATTTATAGTTATTCAAGATGAGAAAAAAACATATCACTCTTTAGTTACTATCTTACTAAAACAAATTTATGAAACTTTAATTGACGTTGCTCAAAAATGTGGTGGAAAACTTCCTATTAGAACTAATTTCTTATTAGATGAGTTTGCTAACATGCCTCCACTAAAAGACGTAACTACTATGATTACAGCTGCTCGTTCCCGTCAAATTCGTTTTACTATGATTATTCAAAACTTTGCTCAATTAAATAAAGTATATGGTAAAGAAGATGCTGAAACTATTAAGGGTAACTGTGGAAATATTATTTATTTAATTAGTACCGAACTAGCAGCCTTAGAAGAAATTTCTAAAATGTGTGGAGAAGTTAAAAGTAAAAAAGATGATAAAACCGCATCCACTCCATTAGTTACAGTTTCAGACTTACAACGTATGAACCAATTTGAAACAATAATTTTAAGAATGCGTAAACAACCATTTAAAACAAAAATGACGCCTGACTTTAAAATCGACTGGGGAGAAAAATATCCTATGGCGAAATATCCTCATCGTGAAAAACATGCAGTTCATACATTTGATATTAAAGAGTTTGTAAAATCAGAAAAGAAGAAAAAACTATTAGAAATGATGAATGCCGCTGACCAAGATAGTCAAGAAGCCATGTCAACAAACCCATTTGGTAATATGCCATCATCACCATTTCCAGCTATGCCACCATTTGGAAATTCTATGGGAATGGAAGATAAACCTAATCCAATGCCATCACAAGCTAATTTACCATTTCCACCATTTAATCCATTTTCTCAAAAACCATCTTCTAACCAAACCGTAAATAAAGAAAATGAATTTGACGTAGATGAATTAGTTAAGAAAATTGATGCTAAAATTGCTGAGTTAGAAGAAGAGGAAAAAAGAAATAAAGAATTAGAAGAGAAGAAAAAGAAAGAAGAACAAATAGAAGTAATGAGTGATAAAGAAAGTGAAGATACAACAAGTAAAGAAGAAGTAGTTGTTCAAAACTTAGATTTAGAAGATGACGATGATGACGATGAGTTCTTCGATGACTTTTTTGATAATTAGTAAAAAGAAAGAGGTAAAAATATGGATAAGAATATAGGACCAAATCAAAATCGCTTTAAAGAAAAAAATCAAGAATTTGCTGAAGAAAAATTACCAAAAGAAGAAGTAGAAGAAGAAATCTCTACTTATGATGACGATGAAAATGAAGAAAGCCAAGAACAAATAGATGCAGATATTAAAAAAGAAGAGATAATGGCTAAAAAGAAATTTCAATCAAAAATATTTAAAATGATGGGTGTTTTAGTTATTGTTATTGTAATCTTTGTATTAATTGGTCTTGTGATGAAACTTCAATCTAGACATAATTATACATATGTAGAAGTAGAAAATATCATGAAAAAAGCAGCCGAACAATACTTTAAAGAACATAAAAATAGCTTGCCAAGTAAAACTTCTAAAAAAGTTGAACTTCATGATAGTGTTTTAGTTGATGAAAAATATATGAAAGACTTAGATCAATACTTAAAGACAAAAAGTTGTAGTGGAAAAGTTGTAGTTCAAAAGAATGAAAATAATTCATATAGTTATATACCATATTTAGATTGTGGTGATGCTTATCAAACTATTGAGTTATATAAAAAAGTAATTGATAAGAAAAATATTGTTACTGAAGGATATGGCTTATATGAATTAAATGGTGGCTATGTTTATAGAGGAAAAGAAGTTAATAATTATGTTAAGTTTAAAGATTTAGATATACTTTGGAGAATTGTAAAAATAAATACTAGTGGTGAGATTACTTTACTTCAAGAAAGACCAACTGAAAATAGTTTTATTTGGGATGATCGTTATAATAATACATTAGAAGATAATGTTGGAATTAACACTTATAAAAATAGTTATATAAGTACTATTCTTACTAATATTTATGAAAATAAACTAAATGATGAAAGTGATAGTGACTATTTATATTATGAAGAAGAACCAAAACTATTTACAAAAGAGATTAGACAACAACTTTTAACTTTCAACTCTTGTGTTGGTAAAAGAAGTCAAACTGATACTAGTAAAGATGGAACTCCAGAATGTTCAGAAGTTGAAAAGACAAAAATTTCACTATTACCTGTCTATGACTTTTTAAATGCTAGTCTTGATCCAAATTGCAATAGTACAATCTCACCTGACTGTCAAAATTACAACTATTTAGCAAACGATAAAAACTTTTGGCTAGCTAATGGAGATAGTTCTAAATCATCTAAAGTATACATGGTATCATCTAATTATGTTTTCTCAAAAGATGCTAGTAACGACTATAAAATTAGAGTAGTAATTCGTCTTCGTTCATCTGCAATTTTACAAAAAGGTGACGGAACTATAAAAAATCCATATATTATTAAATAAGTAATCTATAATAACTAAGCTTCTTTTTACTTCATATATTACAAAGAGGTGTAGTATATGTATAAAGAAATAGAAGTATATGAATTAATGGATTTAATGAAAAATAAAAACTTAAATTTAATTGATATTCGAAGTAGTTATAAATTTCTATTAGGTAGTATAGAAAATGCTAAAAATATTCCAGTTAATGACTTATTACTAGATCCTAGTTATTATCTAGATAAAGATAATGAATATTATATCTTTTGTAACTATGGCACAACTAGTAAAAGAGTTTGTCAAATTTTAGCTAAACGAGGTTATAATGTTATAAATATTAATGGAGGATATCAAAAAATTTCAGGAGGTAGTAATTAATTTACTATCTTTTTCTTTTAAAACTTAATAATTTATACTATAATAATAATGGTGATTAAAATGGAAAAACTCCATCAGGCTGTAGAGTATTTAACTTCCTTATTACAACATATGGGAATATTTGCAGGTATATTATTAGTTATTTTAGAGTCAATTATTCCTATGCTTCCACTTGGAGTATTTGTCGCTTTAAATATTAATGCTTTTGGATTAGTTATAGGAATTTTAATTTCTTGGATGGCAACATGTCTAGGC
The DNA here is from genome assembly GCA_947624535.1 of uncultured Bacilli bacterium. Lineage (GTDB taxonomy): Bacteria > Bacillota_I > Bacilli_A > RF39 > UBA660 > UMGS995. The sequence goes on along the minus strand of CANQKU010000059.1, from coordinate 3,496 downwards.
TGTTATATGTCTTTTTTACTATTTTCTTTTCTATCTGAAAAATATATTTCAAAGAAAGTTAAAACTTTAAAAGTAAAAAAAGTCATAACCAAAATGAAATCAATTAACTTTTCTAACTTAGTTGTAATTATTGCTTTACCATTTACCCCAGCATTCTTAATAAATATTTCAGCTGGTATTGTTAGAATGAGTCATAGAAAATTTTTATTAGCCTTAGCAATTGGTAAAATATTCATGATTTCTTTTTGGGGATGTATAGGTAAAAGTCTATTAGAAAGTATGACTGATATTACAACTATAATAATTTTAGCAATCTTTATAATTTTAGCTTATTTTATATCTAAAATAGTTAGTAAAAAAATGAATATAGAGTAGTGAAAGGAAATGAAGTATGGTACTAGATTATATTATAATAGGAATTTTAGTAATAAATTTAATTTTAATTATTATCTCATTATTTAAAAATATTAATGAGTCTAATATTACAGAAAGATTAGGTAAATTAGAAATTAATATGATTAAAGAAATGGGAGACTTTAAATCTGACTTAACTAAAACAATGAATGAAGATTTTCAAAAACTTAATGAACAAGTAGAAAAAAGATTATTAGCTATTAATGAAAGAGTAAATGAACGACTTGATCAAAATTTTGAAAAAACTAATAAGACTTTTGTATCCGTTATCGAAAGATTAAGTAAGATTGATGAAGCTCAAAAAAAGATAGAAAATTTATCTACTGATATTGTCTCTTTACAAAGTATTTTAACTGATAAAAAAAGTAGAGGAATTTTTGGAGAAGTTAATTTAAAACATATATTAGCTAGTGTCTTTGGTGAAAAAAACGACTCAATTTATCAACTACAATATACATTTAGTAATGGCTATATAGCAGACTGTGTTTTATTTGCACCAAATCCATTAGGAACAATTGCAATAGATTCTAAATTTCCATTAGAACATTATCAACTTATGGTAGATAAAAATATTTCCAATATAGAACGCGAAAAATATGAAAAACTATTTAAAGCTGACGTTAAAAAACATATAGATGCAATTAGTCAAAAATATATTATCTATGGAGAAACTAGTGATCAAGCTATCATGTTTTTACCAGCTGAAGCAATATTTGCAGAAATTAATGCCTATCATAGCGATATTATTGAATATGCTTATAAAAAGAAAATTTGGATTACTTCACCAACTACATTAATTTCCACTCTTACAGTTATTCAAATGATTATTAAAAATATTGAAAAAGATAAATATAGTAGTATAATTCATCAAGAACTAAACAAATTAGGATTAGAATTTTCTAGATATAAAGAAAGATGGGATAAATTATCACGTAGTATTCAAGCTGTAAATAAAGACGTTGAAAATGTCTCAATTACAACAGAAAAAATCAGTAAAAAATTTGACTCCATCAACCAAGTAGAAGTTGAAGGATTATTACAAGAGAAAGAATGAAAATTTCTCTTTTTTCGTATAATAAAAAAAATAATTTGTATACTATAATTAGATATTTCATAAATATAAATGAGGAGTTAGGATGATAACAAGAATTTTTTTCTTTTTATTAGGATTTATTCTAATGGTAATAGGTTTTATGTATATGATTATCTATTTTAATTTACTTAGTTTTGGATATACTTATAAAGAATATTTAATATATATATTTACACATTTCGAATGTTTTATTGCAATAATAGGATTTATTATAATACTCTTTAGTTTATATAGAAAGGAGAAAAAACATGTTAAACGTATACGACATCGTTTTAAATTTACTAGATAGTAATAGAATTTATGAGTCATTTGAATGGATGATGAAAGATAATATAGAACATATTAAAAAAATACCAATGATTAGGGTAAATAGTAATACTTTATATGATATAATAAAAAACTATATTATTGTAGAAAAAGATTTTTTAAAAGAAATATATAAACGTTGTGAAGTTTATCAAGATGAGGGAGTTAGCTCTATTGACTATGCTTGTTTATTTACAGATAATTATAAAGTAGTAGCAGTAGAATTTAATGAAGAGGGTAAATCATTATTTAAAAGTTATTTACTATTAGATGAAGAAGAAGAGATACTAGAACTTAGTAATGAAATAGAACTTAGAAATATTAACTATCAAGTAATTAAAAAAAATACTAAAGAATTATATTTAACTAGAGAAGAAGAATTTAGAAGAAATTACTTACTAAAAGAAATTAAATATGCTTATAAAAAAAGATTTTATGAAAAAATTAATTATCTATATGAAGAAATATTTCCTAAAGATAATAAATCAATAGAAGAAAAATATAATATCTTATTAAATGATATAACAAAAAATTATTCACAAGAACATAATAAAATTTTTAAAATTTTAAAACTATCACACTCTAAAAAAAAGACTACTTCCAATTAGTAGTCTATTTTCATGGCATGTTTTACTTTATCAATTGTATGAGCTGCTTTTTCTTTAGCATATGAAGTACCATCATCTAAAATCTCTTTAACTAAAGATGGATTTTCTTCATATTTTTTTCTTCTATCTTTAATTGGCTCTAAAAATTTAACTAGATTATTAATTAATTCTTTTTTACAGGCAACACACCCACGTTTTCCAGCCTTACATTCACTACAAACAGTATTTAAGGCATCGTTATCTGTTACTAATTTATGATAGTAGTATACCATACAAATATCAGGATTAGCCGGATCATCTTTTTTAATTTTAGATGGATCCGTTATAGCACCCATTACTTTTTTAGAAATTTCTTCTTCATTATCTACTAAAAATATGGCATTACCTAAACTTTTACCCATTTTTTCATTGCCATCTAATCCCTTAAGTCTAGTTACATTACTAAGGACAGCTTCTGGCTCAATTAAAGTATCTCCATATATATTATTAAACTTTCTAACAATTTCACGACATTGTTCTAAAAGTGGAAGTTGATCATCTCCAACAGGAACTAATTGTCCAGAAAAAGCAGTTATATCAGCAGCTTGAGAAACAGGATAACCTAAAAATCCATAAGTTATACTTTCACCATCATTACCAAATAATTCTTTCTTTTGAGCAACTTCAGCTTTTACAGTAGGATTTCTAAATAATCTTGAAACAGTAACTAAATTAGAATAGTAAACTGTTAATTCAGCTATTTGTGGAATTTTTGACTGAAGAAAAATATGTACCTTTTTAGGATCAATTCCAATTGCTAATAAATCCATAGTAATTTCATAAACATTATGACGTACTTTATCAGGATTATTAAAATTATCAGTTAAAGCTTGAACGTCAGCAATCTCTAAGAAAAATTCATAATCATCTTGTAATTTCAAATAATTTGTACCAGCACCAAATAAATGTCCTAAGTGAAGATTACCTGTTGGTCTAAGACCTGTTAGAATAGTTTTTTTCATCTCAATCCCTCCATGTATTTATTCTATCACAAATTAAATAAATTGAAAATTTTTTCTTGACAAAAGCCCTGGGG
>CANQKU010000058.1 GCA_947624535.1 uncultured Bacilli bacterium | reverse complement strand
GCTGGCAAAGGTGTGCCGCAGCGTGTCCGGTCTCCAGCTCATAAACCCGGCCGCGTGCTCAGCAACCTCACGACGACTACTTATGGGGTTCGTGCGGCAGTCGTTGTCTCCAAATAGGAAACTATTTGGTCTTGCCGATAGGCATATAAATGTGATAACGCTCTAAAATTATAAAAGGGGTTGATATAGAAAAAATTTGAGATTTTAATACGAAGCTTTAACGCTTTTAGCGTTCGTGAAAATTACTTTAGTAATTTTCGTAAGGCGCCACAACTTGGTGCCTCATGGGGTTAATACTGTAAAGTTCCGCTGTCTTCCCTAGGTTTTTCTTTATGTCGGCCAACTCTTCTAACTCTAACAATGCGTGGAATGTCAACTACAACGGCAACGTGAACAACAACAACACGACGAATACTAATGGGGTTCGTGCGGCAGTATTTCTTTAAAACTATATTTATAATGTTTAATTACATAAGTTATAAATTAAAAAAGCTAAAGAACAAGTATTAGCCCTCGTTTACTAGTTATTTTTAATACAAGTAATATAGTATAACGAAAAATATGGGTAACGTTTAGATATGCTTAGTAATTTATATGAACAGTGATATTTAATGTAAAAGTTATCGAAGTTTTATATTTTATTTATATCTTTAAAACTATTTATATTTAAATTATAAATAAGCTAAAGATTTCCTAAGATGTAGTAGTATGAAACATCAATTTTTATGCTCTACATCTTTTTATTTTAAAATAAGAGGTGTATTATGTTAGATTTATTTAGGTTATTAAAATTAGAATATAAAGATTATGTTATATTATTTAAAAGTGGAAGTTTTTATTGTAGTTTCGATGAAGATGCAGTAGTTATGAATAAAGTATTTAATTATAAAATTAATGAATTGAAAAATCATATTAAAGTAGGTTTTCCTATATCATTAATTGAAAAAAATATTGAATTATTAAAATCTAAAAAGATAAGTTATATAATAGTTGAAAATAAAAAAATAATAAAAGTTAAAAAAATCAAAAACAATCATTATTCTAAATATATTGATAGTGTATTTAATATTGTTAGTTTAAATAATAGAATAAATAAAATTTGTAGTCAATTAAAGTTATTAAATGGAGATCCAAATATAGAACAATTACTAACTAATATAGAGGATATTTTAAATGGATAATGCTACTGTTGTATTAAGGTTAAAGAAAACGATAGTTTATATGGATAAGGTATTAGATAATTATCCTAAGAAGGAATTTGTTTTAAAAGAAAGAATTAGTAATTGTTTATATGATATTTTAGAGTTAAGTTATCTAAGTTATTATCATAGTAATGACTTAGATACTGAGTATTTAAAAAATATATTAACTAAGTTAAAAATGTTAGATTTCTATATAAAAAATTCATATGATAAGGGTATTATATCTAGAAAGAAGCTTACTAATTTAGGTGTTCACTTAAGAGATATAACTAATATGTATTATGCATGGGTAACAAAAATTGAAAAGAAGAAATAATTTATATTATGAGATATGTAGGCTTAGTAATATTAGATTTATATATGATCAAATAATTTATAAGAATACTAGAAATAAAAGAAAGATATTAGAGTTTGATAATTTTTATATTACAAATTTATTATATATAAAGTATATGTTATCTAGCTTTTTATATAAACCTGGTAGATATAATATATTTTTAATATATGAACCTAAAGTAAGAGTAATTATGAGTCAAAATATATATGATAAGTTAATTAATCATTTAGTAAGTTATTATATTTTAAAACCTGTAATAGAGCCTTGTTTAATTAATCAAAACATAGCAACTCGTGAGGGTAAGGGTACTGACTATGGTATTAAGTTATTTAAAAAGTATATTAATGAGATAAAACTAGATAATGATTATTTTTATGTATTAAAGTTTGATATAAGTAAATATTTTTATAATATAGATCATCAAGTATTGAAAGACATGTTATCTAAAAAGATTAAAGATAAGAAAGCTTTAAAGATAGTTTATGATATTATTGATAGTACAAATGAGGAGTATATTAACTTAGCTATAAAACATTTTATAAAAAAGTATAATAATATTGATATAGGTGCATATTTATATAAGAAAGATAAGGGTTTACCTATAGGAAATATGACAAGTCAGATACTAGCAATATTTTATTTAAATGAATTGGACCATTATATTAAGGAAGAGTTAAATATTAAGTATTATATTAGGTATATGGATGATGGAGTATTAATGCATCATGATAAGAATTATTTAAAATTTTGTTTAAAGAAAATTAATGATATGATAGAAAGTCGTTATCATCTTCATTTAAATAGTAAGACAAAGATATATTCAATTAAAGAGGGAGTAGAGTTTTTAGGTTTTAGGTACATTTTAAAAAATAAAAGATTAATTGTAAAAGTAAGAACTCAAACGAAAAGAAAATTTAAAAGAAAGTTGAGATATTTAAAGAGTCATAATCTTAAGAGATATAGACAAGTAGTTGGAAGTTATAAGGGTCATTTGGAGTATGCTAATAGTAAGAATTTATGGTATGAGAATGTAGGATAAGTGTATTTATAATATATATGTTTAGAATCAGAAAATTTTAATTGTTTTCTTTTTTCTTTTCTAATCCAACTATATAATTATTTTTCTTGTTTTAAATGTGATTTAGTATTATACTTAATATAGGTTATAGTTAGGAGGCTAAGTATGAAAAAAAGAATTATTAGTGCAATAATTATTTTAGCACTATTTATTCCTATTTTATTAGTTGGAGGCAAAACATTTGCTATAATTATGTCTTTGATTGCTATTATGGGATTACATGAATTAATTAAAATGCGTGAAACAAAAAAAGAATTTCCATTTATGATGAAAGTTTTTGCTTATATTTTAGTTTTATTTTTTTCACTAAATGATTTTTCATCAATTGTATTTCATAGTACCCTTGATTATCGAATTATAAGTTTTATTATTTTTGTATTTTTAATTCCAATGGTATTTATTAATAATAGTAAAAAATATAATTTAAATGATGCTTTATTTTTGATTGGCTCTACTTTATTTATTGGGTTAAGTTTTAATTTAATTATTATTACTCGTAATTATGACATATTATATATTGTATATTTGTTATTGATTACCATTTTAACTGATACTTTTGCTTTATTTACTGGTAAATTAATAGGAAGGCATCACCTAGCAAAAGATATCTCTCCAAATAAAACAGTAGAGGGTTTACTTGGTGGTTTAGTTATGGGTGTTAGTATACCAACTATCTTTTATCATATAGCAATTAATGGTAGTTTATCTATTTACTTATTAGTTTTAATTACTTTAGTTTTAGCACTATTTGGACAAATTGGAGATTTGGTATTTTCATCAATTAAAAGATATTATGATAAAAAAGATTTCTCTAATTTAATACCAGGACATGGTGGAATTTTGGATCGTTTAGATAGTATTATTTTTGTAGTATTAGCATCAATCTTATTTTTAGGTATTTTATAAAGGAGGCAACTTATGACTATAATTATATTTATTTTAGTATTAGGTGCGATTATATTTGTACATGAACTTGGACATTTTATTTTTGCTAAATTAATGGGTGTTTATGTATATGAATTTTCATTAGGAATGGGTCCTAGATTATTACATAAAAAAGGAAAAGAAACAGATTATTGTCTTCGTCTAATTCCTATTGGAGGATTTTGTTCTTTAGCTGGTGAAGAAGTAGATGAAGATCAAATTAAAGTTCCAAAGAATAGGAGGTTACAAGCTAAAAAGCCATGGCAAAGATTTTTAATTATGTTCTTTGGACCAGGATTTAACTTTATTTTTGCCGTTTTAGTTTTATTTTTTGTAGCGCTTATTTGGGGTAGTCCTAGTTATGATCCTATTGTATCTAGTGTTACTAAAAACTATCCAGCTAAACAAGTTGGTATAGAAAAAGGAGATACTATATTAAAAATTAATAATCATAAGATTTCTACTTTAGATGACGTTTCCTTATATTTAACTATTTCAGATCCTAAAAAGAATACTGAAATTCAAGTAAAAAAAGATGATGGTGAAGTAGAAACATATAAAATTAAACCTAAAAAAGTAAAAGTTGATGGTAATGTTGGATATAAATATGGTATTGGGTTAAAAAGCGAGAAAAATAGAGGTTTTGTAGCAGCTATTAAATATACTTATGTTAAGACTCTAGCTTTATTTAGACAAATGTGGGTTACAGTTAAAAGTTTATTTACTGGAGTAGTAAAAGTAGATCAATTATCTGGACCAGTTGGAATTTATTCAATTGTAGGAGAACAGAGTAAAGAAGGAATTTCTAGTATTTTATATTTAATGGCATTTTTAAGTATTAATGTAGGCTTTATTAATTTATTACCACTTCCAGCTTTTGATGGTGGTCATATTCTATTTATCATTATAGAAAAAATTAAAGGTTCTCCAGTTTCAGCTAAAACTGAAAATATGATCCATACTATAGGGCTATTTTTACTAATGGCACTTATGGTATATATAACATTTAATGATATATTAAGACTATTTTAAATGGTCTTTTTTATTTACAAAATTCTTATTTGATTATATAATAATCTATATAATAAGGTGGTAAGTATGGTGAAAAAAATATCTTTTATCTTTACTATAAGTATAGTCTTTTCTATTTTTATTTTTGGTATTTTAAAAGTAGATGCTCTTAATAATAATCATATTTTAAAAGTATATAAATATGATGCAGATAAAAATTCATCTACCTATTGTATTACTGGGGATATGACTAAAGAAGAAAAATGTCAAGAAATTTCACCTACTACTTATGAAGTTGGTACTATTGTTGAGTATCAAGTAAATGATAACGAAAATAAAATTTTTTATGTATTACATGATAATGGAGAAACACTTACCATGCAACAGAGGGAAAACACAACAGTTAATACAGTTTGGAATACTTCTAATAATACTTCAGATGGACCTGTAACTGCTTTAGAAAAGTTAGAAGAAGCTACTAATGGATGGAATTATGTTAAAGATATCACCTATACTATGGGTACAACTAATTTTAATCAAACTAATGCTTTTACTGGCTGTTACTCTGATATATGCGAAAAAAATATTTATGAACTACCTACTAGAACTGCTAAAGCAAGGATGATAACACTACAAGAGTTACAAGAATTAAAATGTGGGGTAGGAGGAAATTGTCCGATTTGGGTATATAACTATACTGATGCTCTACAATATAATGCTACTGGGTATGACACTAATACTAAGGGGTATTGGACTATGTCAACTACACTATCTTATTCTAATCACTCTTATTTTGTAAATTATACGGCTAGATTTGGTGATACTAATGTTGATGCGGCTAATTATGGAACCCGTTCAGTAGTAGAGGTTGATAAAGAAGTTAATACTCCTATAAAAGTAGAAGTTAATACTAATGTTGCTAAAAATCAAGTAGTTAAAGTAGAAGATACACTAAAAAAGTCATATATCGGTTATGTCATAGGAACAGTCATTTTACTTCTTGGAATTATGGTAGTTTATCAAGAGTATAATAAATCAAAATTAAAAATCTTTATTCGTAAAAAATAAGAAAATATAACTAGATCTAAGGGCAATTTAACTTTTTATGTTATAATAAAAGTGGAGATGATTGTTTGTGATCGTTGGTGTTTTGGTAGAATTATCTAATAAAAAAGTTGATCGTATTTTTGATTATGAAGTAGATGAAGAATTAAAAGATAATATTAAATTAGGTATTAGAGTAGAAGTTCCATTTGGAAATAGAATACTAGAAGGTTTTATTTTAGAGATAAAAGACTCTACCAATATATCTAAGTTAAAAAAAGTAATTAGAATTGTAGATCAAGATATAGTATTAAATGAAGAATTATTAAACTTAGGAAAAATTATAAAGAAAAAGACTTTAGCTACTTTAATTAGTTGTTATCAAATTATGCTTCCTAAGGCATTAAAAGCTAAGAAAAATAACTCTATTAATAAAAAGTATGATATATATTATAGCTTAAATTTAGAAAAAGATTATCAAACTAAAAGTCTTCCTCAACAAAAAATTATAGATTTATTAAAAAGTGAGGGTAAAGTAAAAAGAAGTAGTTTACTAGATATTTCTCCAAGTAGTGTTAAAACTCTATTAAAAAATAATGTTTTAATAGAAGAAAGACTTGAACATTATAGACTAAATTATAAAAATAAAAGTGATAGTTTAAAAGTATTGAGTCCTGATCAACAAAAAGTAGTAAGTCAAGTTAATTTATCAAGTGAAGATACTTATTTATTATATGGGGTAACTGGTAGTGGTAAAACAGAGGTATATATTAAGTTGATTGATAAAGTTTTAAAGATGAATAAGACAGCGATTATGTTAGTTCCTGAAATTTCTTTGACTCCTCAGATGGTAAATCGTTTTGAAGAGGTTTTTGGTCAAAAAATAGCTGCTCTTCATTCAGCCTTATCAGAGGGAGAAAAATATGATGAATGGAGAAGAATTAATCGTGGTGAAGTATCGATTGTAATTGGAGCTAGAAGTGCTATTTTTGCACCATTAAATAATTTAGGAATAATTATTATTGATGAGGAGCATAGTGACTCTTATAAACAGGATAATAATCCTAGATATAGTGCTAAAGAAGTTGCTTTATTAAGATGCAAGTATCATCATATCCCCTTAATTTTAGGAAGTGCTACACCTTCTTTAGAGTCATTTGCTAGAGCTTGTAAAAATGTCTATAAGTTATTAACTTTACCTAATCGTATAAATGGTAAACATCTTCCTAATGTTGATATTATAGATATGAATACGCAAATAAAAAGAGGTGTAAATAATTATTTTTCTACCGACTTAATTAAAGCAATTGATGAGGTTTTAAATCGTGGTGAACAAGTAATTCTTCTTTTAAATAGAAGAGGGTATGCCTCTTTTGTAACTTGTAAAAATTGTGGCCA
>CANQKU010000057.1 GCA_947624535.1 uncultured Bacilli bacterium | reverse complement strand
AAGAAGGTACTCCAGTAGATGATGAAGAAGTAACTAGAAGTTGTACAATTGAAGAAGTATACAATAATGATGAACAAGAAACAAGCTGTGAAATTACTGCACCAATAATAGTAGGTACTGAAGCAACAAGTACGGTTGTAGGATATGGAACTAAACCTAGTTCTAAAGAATCAATTGTAGATTCTGGTGAGACTATTCCGATTAGTAAAAATGAAAAATATTATGCAATTACTAAAAGTGAAGAAAAAACATTTAGTGCTAGATTTATTAAAAGTGGTCAAGGTGTAGAGTCAATTGATGGAAAAACTGAAATTGTTAATAAAAGTTGTATAATTCCTGAAACCTATAATGGAATATCGCAACAAACATCTTGTACTATTGATGCACCAAGCATTAAAGTAAAATCTGGATATACTAAAATAGGTTGGAATGAAAATAAAGAAGAACACGTAGGAGTAGAAGAACCTATAGTTCTTACTGAAGAAACTATAGATTATTATTCAATCAGTAGAAAAGATTCAATTGTATTAACTGCTAAGTTCCATAAAAACGGAGCAAAGTCACAAGATGGATTGACCGATGAAACAATAGAAAAACATTGTACAATTCCTGAGGTATTTAATGATGAAGTTCAAGAAACATCTTGTAATATTAAATTCCCTGAACTTTTGGGAACTGACAATACTCCAACTGCAGTAGGATATGCAAAACTTTCTAATGAAACAGTTGCTTTACCTGGATCTTCAGTAAATATAGAAGAGGATAGTGAATTTTATGCACTAACTAAAAAAGAAGAGGAACAAGTAAATATTTCTTATGTGATTAATGGTGCTAAAAGTTTAAATTTAAAAGATGTTGACCATGTGGAAGATTTTCAAGATTTAGCGTGTATTAAGCCAGTATCATGGAATGGTAAAAAACAAGATAGTTGTACTGTTACATTAGCTACTATTAATCCTAGCGATGATACCCCTGAGGTATTAGGATTTAGTAAAGGTGCTGATGTGCATGATGAAATTCTTTATTCTTCAGGTGCTAATTCAGTTTCCCTTGATAAAGATGTAACTTTATATGCTCAAACAAACAAAGATGAACAAACATATACTGTACAAGAATATGAAAAAGGTAAAAATGTAACAAGTATTGATGCTAATAGTGCCGAGAAAAGTTGTACAATTGCAGCAACTTACAATGGTAGAAAACAAGCAACTAGTTGTACTATTCAAGGAGATGCTTTGCCAACTGTTACTCCAAAAGCAGGTTATACTGCAGCAGGATGGACAAGTCAAGGAGTAGAATCTATCGATGGAGATGAAGTAATTACTTTAAACAAAGAGAATAATGATTCTATTTGGTATGCCTATGCTTTAGGAAATTCATTTACTATAGAATATTATAGTGGTAATGAACTAAAAAAATCAGAAACTATAGAAGTATCTGATTCGATAACTTTGGATTCTTCAATTACAAAAAAAGGATACACACTTAAGGGATGGTCTAAAGATTCTTCAGCAACTAATGTAGATTATCCAGTTGGAGATCCCGTTACTGATTTAACACCTGAACAAAATGCTACAGTTAAGTTATATGCAGTTTGGGAAGATAATATTAAACCAGAATGCTCATTTACCAACCTTACAGAGTTGAATGTTGGAAACACTGGGGAAATAAAAATGGTATGCCAAGATGACGGAAGTGGATTAGAATCTCAAACTTTAGAATCTACTTCATTTGAAGTAAGTGAAGGGGATACATATGGTAATATTGTTTCAATTGGGCAACCTACGGAAATTACTGAAAATCATAAATATGAATATACCATTACAGTTAGTGGTCTAAGTAGTAGTACTGATGGAACTGAAGCAGAAGACATCCCTGGTAAATTTAAAGTAAGTTTAAATGCAGGTTCTATCCATGATAAAAGTAATAATGTCAATGAGAAAGTAACTAGTGGCGATATTAATGTAAAAGGTAATAAATATACAGCAACATTTACTAAGAATGCACCAGAAGTTAAAGAAATAGGTTCAGACAAAATAAGTTGTTATACTAAGGGAAAAAATACTAGTTGTAAAGTTAAAGCACCATCCATTACAGTCAATGAAGGTTATGATGTAATTGGATGGAATACAGAGCAAACTGCAACAACTGGTACTCCTGTAAATGGAGAAATCACTTTATCAAGTGATGGAGAAGTATATTATACTATTACAAAACTTCCAGGAAAGACTTATAAAGCAACATTCCACAAAAATGGTGCACAAAAACTTAATGATCAAACTGAGGATGTAGTAACTACTTGTAATATTCCAGATGCTTATAATGGTGCATCGCAAGATAGCACTTGCCAAGTTGATATTCCAGTAATTACAGCTTCTGAACAAACTCCAATTATTTTAGGATTTGCTCTTACAGATAATGAAACGGATGAAGATACAATGATTAATCCGAGCAATAATTCTGGACAAAAACTTTCAATTGATGGCAATAAAGACTACTATGCTATTACTAAAAAAGATGCTGTTATTCATACAGTAACTTATACTCAACAAGGTAATGGAGTTACTGCAATAGGAAAAAATAGTGATCAATGTACAATTCCTGCTGTATACAATGGTAATACACAAGCTACCAGTTGCAATGTTAAAGCTCCAACTATTGATGTAACAAGTGGTTTTGCAGGTATTGGATGGAGCGAAAATTCTACAGAAAGAAATGAAGAAAGTGTAATAGCTCCAGGTAATGATATTACGTTAAATAAGGAAAGTTCAACTTATTATTCGATTATTAGAAAAAATGCAATAACTTATACAGCTAAATTTCATAAAAATGGTGCAGCTAGTCAAAAGGTAAACTCAGTACCTAAAACTGAAGAAATTATATCAATAAATTGTACAATTGATGCTGTTTATAATTCAGAAACACAACCTTCATCTTGTTCTATAACTACACCTGAAATTGTTGCTGGAGAGATAACAACTCAAGTAGTAGGGTATGGAAATAGCAGTTCATCAGTAGAGAGTATTGTTAATCATAATACTTCAGTGGAATTATATAGTGATATAGATTACTATGCTGTTACGATGAGTCCAAAAGTTACAAAAAGTGTTACATTTTATCTAAATGGTGCCAGTAAACTAGATGAAAGTACTACTAACGTTACAAGAACTTGTGAAATACCAGCTATTTATAATAATAACGGTGGACAACACCAGGCTACTAGCTGTGACATTACTTCACCAAAGATTACGGGTACTGAAATTACCCCAGAGGTTACAGGATTTTCAACATCTGCTGATAGTCATACTAATGATTGGGCACAATCTACAGAAAGAAGTATTAGTGCTGATAATTCAAGTTATTATGCTCAAACATATAAAAAGGAAGCTTCGGTGGTTGCTCAGTTTTATATTTCTGATTTGACTAAAGTTTCTTCTATTACTCATAATGGAAATACCGTAGATGATACTACGAGTAATATTTCTGTTAGATGTACGATTCCACCTATTTATAATAACAATAACAACAATCCACAAGCTACTAGTTGTAATATAACAACCCCTACTATAAATGTTGCTTCAGGATATAAAAATGGATATTTTGGAACTACTAAAGATGCTACTGAAGGTTTGGCTGGTAATGAGGAAGTAACTATTTCTAATAATCCTACTTATTATGCTAATGCTTCTAAAAATTCATTTAATGTAACATATATGTATGAAAAAACAGCAAATTCATGGGAAACTTTAACAACAAAAAGTTTTGAATATCAAGCTGCTGTTGATTTAACGCAACAAGATGCTACTAGAGCTGGATATACTTGGACAGGATGGACCAAAACACAAGGTGATACAACTCCTTTACAATCTTTATCAATGCCAGCCGAGGATATTACATTATATGCTATATTTGTAGATAATATTGCTCCAGTTTGTAATTGGTCTTCTCCAAATGCAATGAATACAGGAGCTACCCAAGAACTTACTTTGACTTGTACAGATGAAGGTAGTGGGTTACCTGCTAATAAAACTTTAACAACTAGTAATTTTACTGTTAATAATAGTAATGGGTCAGTTGATAGTGTAACAGGCCCAACAGCAGTTACTAATGGCTATAAATATACAGTAAAAGTAAAAGGTGTATCTTCTGGATCTGATGGACAGACATCTGGAACATTTACAGTTTCATTGAATAAAGATGCAATTGCAGATAATGCTAACAATAATAACCTTGCATCAACATCAAACGCTATCACAGTTAATGGGTTAACATTTAATGTTAAGTATTCTATGAATGGTACTGGTGTAAATAAAATTGGTAAAACTACTGATAGTTGTACAACAACTGATAAAAATACAACGTGTACAGTTACTTCACCTGATATTACTGTAAATTCTGGATACACTGCTTTAGGCTGGAGTCAAAGTAGTACAGCTACAACTGCTAAGGGAACTGATGATACGTATGGTGCAACTGGATATATAGCAAAAGGATCTACCATAACTTTATCAAGTGAAAATAATAATAAAACATATTATTCTATTAGTTCTAAAGACAAGATTACTTTGACAGCTAATTGGGCTGCAAATGGAGCTACATTAAGTTCTCAATCTCAATCTACATGTGAGTTACCAGTTGTGTATAATTCTACATCTCAATCTACGACTTGTACGATTAAAGCTCCAAAAATCACTAGAGAAAATTTCGAAATAATTGGTTTTAATACTGATGCTTCAGCAGAAACAGCAACATTTAATAGTGAGGCACAAGTAACATTGACAAATGCTTCAGATGCTAATGCTCAAAAAACTAATCAAACATGGAATGCGATTACTAAAAGAACTGTCAGTATAACATGGCATGTTGATAATGGAGTTCAAGCTAATTCTACTACTTCATCTTGTACGATTAAAAATAGTGCTACAAGTTGTACGATTACTGGTAATGCTCCAACAATAACTGCAGCTAATAGAGTAATAGAAGGATGGTATAGTGGTGATACTAAGAAATTTGACTCAGGAGCTAGTATTAATGAAACTATTACTGATAACGTAACTTATAATGCTAAAGTTAGATTATATGCTGCATCTGAAATTACTTATAGTGGAACAACTAGTGGATCTAATTGTAAAGAAGCACAATGTGCAATAGATGACATTAGTAAAATCTTAACATCATAAAATAATATAAAAATACAAAGAGAACTATCTAAAACTAAGTTCTCTTTTTTCTTTTCTTTTTTCTAGTAATAAGTTATAATAATAGTGGTGATGATATTATTATGCAATATATAATTATTGGAATTGTTTTATTAATTATTTTATTAGCTATTTTAAAAGCTAATAAAAAAGATGCTAGCCTAGACTTTAATCGCTTAGTAGAAGCTTTAGGTGGAAAAGAAAATATAATTGATACTGAAATTATGCTCTCTAGATTTAAAGTAACTCTAAAAGATATAACTAAAGCTAACAAAGAAGCAATTCAAAAACTAGGTGCTAAAGGTATTGTTGAAATTGATAATCAATTAAAAATTATTTTAGGACCTGACTCTAAACAATTAAAAAAATATATAGATGACTTAAAATAACAAATTTAGTCATCTTTTTACATTTTTCGACAAAATTCGACATTCTTTTCTTGTATAACTATATTAGAAAGAGGGCGCAATATGTTGAAAATGTTTGATGGTGTAGTTTTAAATTGTATTTATTTACTATTTCCCTTAGCTATTTATTTAATAGCAGCAACTTATAGTAAGAATATAGATCAAAAACAAAAAAATATATTTTTAGATATAGCTTTATTTTCATCTATATATTTATTATTTAGGTTTGGCTATAGAATATTTTCTATTTATCCAATGATTTTATTTAATATTCCCTTATTAATTGGATATTTAAAACATAGAAATATTACTTCTATTATTATTTCATTTTTACTTGTATTTTATTATAACTATACAATAGGTATTTCATATTACTTATTAATTGGAGAATATTTACTTTATTATATTATTTATAATTTTATTAAGAAGAAACATAATTCTTTTGATATTATATTTATTTTTGTTATTTTAAAGTCATTTATAATGTCTTTTGAAATGTTTACTATCTTTAGTCCTAATACTAATATTATATTTAATTTTATAACTATTTTTGTAATGCTTTCACTATTTACAATTATGTCTTCAATTTGTTTATATTTATTAAATAAGGGTGAAGAAATAATTGATCTTAATAATACAATTAGAGAGTTAGAAAAAGAAAAACAACTTAGAGCTTCATTATTTAAAATTACTCATGAGATTAAAAATCCAATCGCAGTTTGTAAGGGTTATTTAGATATGTTAGATTATAATGATACAAAAAAGATAAAAAAATATATTCCTATTGTTAAAGATGAGATAGCAAGAACTTTAATTTTAATGGATGACTTTTTAGATTATACTAAGATACAAATAGAAAAAGAAGAAGCTGATTTATATATGCTTTTAGAAGATACTTGTGATATGACTAAGCCATTATTTAAGAAAAATCAGATAAGTTTAGATTTTGAAATCCCTGATGATGAGATATATCTTGATATTGATTATAATCGTATGAAACAAGTTTTTGTAAATATTTTTAAAAATAGTATTGAAGCTAAGGATAAGAGTAAAAAGAGTAATTATTTAAATATAGAGGTAGTTAAATCTAATAAAGAAGTTGAGATTAAGATTAAGGATAATGGGATTGGTATGGATAAGAAAACTTTAGATAGGGTAGATGAAATGTTTTATACTACTAAAGAGAGGGGAACTGGTTTAGGGGTAGCTTTATCTAAAGAGATTGTTAATTTACATGGTGGTAGTATTAAGTATCAATCTAATTTAGGTAAGTCTACAACTGTTACTATAAAGTTACCAATTATAAATTAAAAAAGAGGTTTAGCCTCTTTTTAGTAGTAAAAATTATTGTTGCTACTATACATATAAGGGTAAGGGTAAGGATAAACTGGCATTTGTGGATAAAAATATGC
>CANQKU010000056.1 GCA_947624535.1 uncultured Bacilli bacterium | reverse complement strand
GACAATGTGCAATTTCGGTTATTATGGCTCAAATTGGGTGCTTTGTACCATGTAAAAGCGCTACTATGCCAATTTTTGATAAAATCTTTACAAGAATTGGGGCTAGTGATGACTTAGTTAGTGGCGAATCTACTTTTATGGTAGAGATGAAAGAAGCAAATTACGCGATTAGTGAGGCAACAGAAAATAGTTTAATCCTATTTGATGAGTTAGG
This sequence comes from uncultured Bacilli bacterium, assembly GCA_947624535.1. Classification (GTDB taxonomy): domain Bacteria; phylum Bacillota_I; class Bacilli_A; order RF39; family UBA660; genus UMGS995. Next base: position 6,827 of record CANQKU010000056.1, on the reverse strand, counting down.
ACGTGGGACAGCAACTTATGATGGAATGAGTCTAGCTCAAGCTATACTTGAACATATTCATGATAAAATTAAAGCTAAAACTATGTTTTCTACACACTATCATGAACTTACTGTTTTAGAAAAAGATTTAAAAAATTTAAAAAATGTTCATGTCTCAGCTCAAGAAGAAGAGGGTAAAATTACATTTTTACATAAAGTAAGAGTTGGTGCAGTTGACAAAAGTTATGGAATTAATGTAGCTCAACTTGCTAAACTTCCTAAAGAATTAATTAGTAGAAGTGAAGAAATTTTAAATCTTTATGAAAATCAAAATAGAAAACAAGAAACATTTACTCAGACTTCTTTATTTGAATTTAATAATGACGAAGTAGAAGTTATTGAAAAAGAAAATGAAATAGAAGAAAAAGTTAAAGCAATTAATCCGTTAGAAATGACACCAATTGATGCACTTAATTTTCTATATAATTTAAAAAAAGATATAATTAAAGAAAAATAAGTATTGACGAATATATGTTCTATATATTATAATGAAATTGTTAACTAAAAAACGAGGTGAAAAATATGGCAAAAAATCGTAGCGAATTGCGTGAGATTGCGATGAAAGTAATCTATCAAATTAAAATATTGGATAAATCTAAATTAGATTACGATGTAAAAAGTTTGATATATGATCAATTAGAGCAAGAAAATGATTTTGTTAATGAGTTAGTTATGGGTTATTGTAGTGAAAGAAAAAAAATTAATAGTTTAGCTAATAAATATATGAAAGATTGGACAATTGACCGTTTAAATATGGTAGACCAAGCAATTTTATCAATTGGTATATATGAGTTAACAAATACCAAAACTCCACCAATTGTCGCTATTAATGAGGCAATAGAGCTATCTAAAAGATATAGTGAGGTAGAAGTTACAAAAATGATGAATGGAGTTTTAGATAAAATTTATCATAATGAGGTATCAGATGACTGATAAATATATTTCTGTTACTCAGTTAACCAGATATATCAAGTATAAAATTGATAATGATGTTAATTTACAAGAGGTCTTTTTAAAAGGAGAAATATCTAACTTTAAAGCCCATACTAGAGGACATTATTATTTTACTATTAAAGATGAAAATAGTAGAATTAATGCGATTATGTTTGCTAGTCAAACTAAAAAAATAAAATTTACTCCAGTTGATGGAATGAAAGTGTTATTAACTGGGAAAATTAGTGTATATGAGGCTAATGGTGGATATCAAATTTATGTTTCTGACTTACTAGAAGATGGAGTAGGAAATTTATATATTGCTTATGAGCAATTAAAAAAGAAATTGGAACAGGTTGGTCTATTTGATAAAAGTAAAAAGAAAAAAATTCCTAAAATACCTTCAAGAGTTGGTGTAATTACAGCTCCAACAGGAGCAGCTATAAAAGATATTATTTCAACTATTAAAAGAAGATTTCCTCTTACTGAAATTATTTTATTGCCAGCCTTAGTTCAAGGAGCTGAAGCATCAATATCAATTGTTAAACAAATAAAAAATGCTGAAAACTTTAATCTTGATACGTTAATTGTAGGCCGTGGTGGTGGAAGTATTGAAGATTTGTGGTGCTTTAATGAAGAGGCTGTTGCCTACGCCATTAGTGAGTGTAGTATCCCTGTAATTAGCGCTGTTGGTCATGAAATTGATTATACAATTGCTGACTTTGTAGCTGACCTAAGAGCTCCAACACCAACTGGTGCTGCTGAGCTTGCTGTACCTAATAGATTAGACGTCATTAATTATGTTGAACAATTAACAATTAGAAGTAAGAAAGTTCTAAAACATAAAATTGACTTTTTAAATCAAAAATTAGTTAATATTAAAAACAAATACGTCTTAAAAAATCCAATGACAATCTATGAAATTAAAGAACAACAATTTGATCATTTAATAGAAAAATTAAAGTATACTATGCAAGAGTTATATTATAAAAAAGAAAAATATTATAATAATTTAATGAATAGTTACTTATTTAAAGAACCAACTAAAATTATTGATCAAAAGAAAAATAAATATATTCAACTATTATCTAAACTAGAAACCTTAAATCCAATATCTACAATTAAGAGAGGTTATTCTATAGTTAGAATTGGTGATGGTGTTGTTACTAGTGTTAAACAAATGAAAAAAGATGATAAATTCACTTTAGAGATGAGTGATGGAGAAATTAATGCAAAAGTAATGTAAAGGAGACTAACTATTATGGTAAAAGAAAATGAAAAAAGTTTTGAAAATAATTTAGAAGAATTAGAAAATATTGTAAAAAAATTAGAAAATGGTGATATTCCATTGGATGATGCTATTAAAAATTTTAATCAAGCGATGGAATTATCTAAAAAATGTGATGAAAAATTAAAACAAGCTGAAGAAGCACTAACTAAAATTGTAAATGACGATAATGAGTTAGAAGATTTTCAAGTAAGTGAAGATTAAAATTACCAGATATTATCTCTTATAATTTATAAAATTTACTTCCATACTATTATTGTAGCAAGTTTTTAATGAGGTGATTTTTTATGAAAATTAAAAACAAACTACTAAGTTTTTTAACACTTCTTCTTTTTATTATACCACTTAATGTCCTTGCTTATTCATCTTACATAATTCCTGGTGGAGAAACAATCGGTATTGAAGTTAATTCGAAAGGTGTATTGGTAGTTGGCTTTTATAAGGTAAATAATTCTTATATTGGAAAAAATGCAGGTTTTGAAATAGGAGATAAAATTATAAAATTAAATAAAAAGAATGTAAATAATATATCTACAATGGTAGATACAATTAGTCAATTGAAAGACAATACAGTAGAATTTACAATATTACGAGGATCTTCTGAAAAGAATATTAGCCTAAATCTAACTGAGGATAGTGATGGAGTATTAAAAACTGGGCTTTATGTAAAAGATACTATTAGTGGAATTGGTACATTGACATATATTGATCCAGAAACTAAGGTTTTTGGAGCTTTAGGACATGAGATTATTGAAAAGACAACTCTTGAGAAGTTTCCTGTCAACGAAGGAATAATTTTTGGAGCAGACGTTGTTGGTATTGAAAAAAGTTCAAATGGTAATGCTGGAGAAAAAACAGCTAAATATAATAAAACCGAAGTCTTTGGTCAAATAACTGGTAATGAAATCTCAGGTATCTTTGGTACTTATACAAATCAAGAAAATTTAGCTAAAACAAAAATAGCAGTAGCGCAAAGCAACGAGGTTAAAGCAGGTAATGCTAAGATTAGGACAGTTATACATAATGATAAAGTAGAAGAGTTTGACATTAACATTTTAAAAGTAGATGAAGCTAGTGAGACTAAAAACATATTATTTGAAGTAGTTGATGAAGATTTACTAAAAGAAGCTGGTGGAATTGTCCAAGGAATGAGTGGCTCTCCAATTATTCAGGATAACAAAATAATAGGTGCAGTTACTCATGTTATTGTTAATGATACTACAAAAGGATATGGAATATTTATTACGACTATGTTAAAAGAAGGAGATAAGTAAGAGACAAATTGTCTCTTTTTGTATAAAATTTAAAAATTTATTAATACTAATACTGGTGATAAATCATGAATATTAATATTTCAGAAGCATTTAGTATTATTCCAAGAAGTATAATCTCTTTAATAGTTTTATTTTTTATTACTAAGTTAATGGGTAAAAAACAGGCTTCTCAATTAAGTGTATTTGACTATGTAATAGGAATTTCTATTGGAAATTTTACGGCTGAGATGGTAATGAATTTTGACTATCAATATATAAATGGTATTATTGCTATATTATCATTTGGTATTTTTTCATATATAGTTTCTATTTTAACGTTAAAAAGTATAACTCTAAGACGTTTTGTAATTGGTGTACCTACTATTATTATTGAAGATGGTAAGATTAATTTAAATGCCTTAAGAAAAACTAAATTAGATATAAATGACTTATTAGAACAATGTAGAAATGAGGGTTATTTTGATATATCACAAGTTAGTTATGCTATTTTAGAAGTAAATGGAAAACTTAGTATTTTAGCTAAAAGTGACTATGAAAAATTAACTAGAAAAGATTTAAAAATTAAAGCAGACAAAGCTTATTTATCTGTAAATTTAATTATAGATGGGGTTTTAATGGAAGAAAATTTAAAAAATTCTAATAAAGATAAAGACTGGCTTGATAAACAATTAAAAAAACAAGGTTATGCTAATTATAATAATATCTTATTAGCAACTCTTACTAATGGAGTATTATCAATATTTGAAAAAGATACAAATAAAGAGAAAAAAGTCTTAGAATAAGCTTTAAAAAATCTTAAATCCATTGTATAATATATACTCGTGAATGGACGTGGTAATAATGAAAGTATGGAAAAAAGTAAAAATAAATAATCAAGATCGTACGATTGATGCTATCGCACATGCTTTAGCAAATTATATCTATAAAGATAGTAATTTTAATTTTCTTTGTACTAAGTATAAAATTACTGAAGAAGAAGTAAAACAGTTAAAGACATATCAAACTTCACGTATAGCAGGTCTACTTCTTTTATATTTATCAAAAGATAAGGTTAGAATTAATGATATTATTAATAAATATAAATTATATGAATTTGAAAAAACGACCCCAGAAGTAGAAGGTTATATTGAAAAATAAAAGACCTCAAACTAAAATATTTGAGATCTTTAGATATATAGTAAAACACTAAGTATTCCAACAAGCATAACTACTACTAGAATAATAGATACTATCCTTATTACTTTAGAATTCATCAAGAAATCACCTCTTTAATAATTATAAAATAATTGTAGGAAAAAGTAAATTATAATTATTAATAATTTTTTATCTACTTTAATAGGATGAAGTAGGTGAAGAATAATGAGGAGAAAAAAACATAAAAATATAAATAAACTATTATTAAGAATAATTATTGTATCTATTTTTTTTATGCTATGTGGAATTTTTTATATATCAATACTATCTAAAAGTAATAAACTATTAATTAAAGAAAATCTAGCTACTTATTTTACTAGTCTTAATAAATTAAATTATTTTAATGCTTTTATACGTTGTTTTTCTTCTAATTTATTATTTATTATTTTAATTTGGATATTTGGTATTTCTATTATTGGGGTCATTTTTATAATCTTTTTCTTTATTATTAAAAGTTTTATCCTAGGTTTTAGTATTAGTAGTATTATCTATTTTTATCATGTAAAGGGAATACTACTAGCACTCATTTACTGTATTCCATTAATTATAGATTTACTAATTATTATAATTCTTAGTTACTTTGGTATTCAATTTTCTAAAAATTTAAATAGATTAGTGTTCTTTAAAAAAGAAGTTAATTTTAAACATATGATGAGGCGTTATCTAAAAATATTACTGTTTTCTATCATAGTTATTTTTATAAGTAGTATTATAGAAATTTATCTAGTTCCTAATATTTTAAAGTGGCTAGTATAAATTTCTTTATTTTTGTAATAGTTTTTGATATAATGTTACTTGAAGTTTAGTGGGGAAGTGCATACTATGGAAAAAGTTATTATTGGAATGAGTGGAGGAGTAGACTCTTCAGTAGCGGCTTTATTATTAATGGAAGATGGCTATGAAGTAGAGGGATTATTTATGAGAAATTGGGACTCATCATTAAATAATGATATACTAGGTAATCCTAATATTAAAAATAATGATATTTGTCCTCAAGAGAAAGATTATAATGATGCTTTAGCTGTATGTAATAAATTAGGTATTAAACTACATAGAGTAGACTTTATTAAAGAATATTGGGATTATGTCTTTACTTACTTTTTAGATGAATTAAAAAAGGGTAGAACTCCAAATCCTGATATTATGTGTAATAAATATATTAAATTTGATTACTTTACTAAGAAAGCTAAAGAGTTAGGAGCTAATTATATTGCTACTGGACATTATGCTAAGATAGAAGATGGCTATTTAAAAAAAGCATTTGATAAAAATAAAGATCAAACCTATTTTCTATCTCAATTAAGTAAAGAACAACTTGATCATGTACTTTTTCCCTTAGGAAATATTGATAAACCTACAGTAAGAAAAATTGCCTTAGAACATAATCTAGTAACTGCTAATAAAAAAGACTCTACTGGAATATGTTTTATTGGAGAGAGAAATTTCAAACAATTTTTAACTAATTATTTACCTGCTAAAAGTGGGGTAGTTGTAGATATTGCTACTAATAAGGTAGTAGGGGAGCATTGTGGGTTAATGTATTATACTATTGGTCAAAGAAAAGGGTTAAATATTGGTGGAAATCAAGATAAAATGTTTGTAGTTGGAAAGAACTTAGAAAAAAATATTTTATATGTATCATTTGGTGATAATGAATATTTATATTCAGATAGTTGTATCCTTGAACAAGTTAATTTTAATTGTGATATTCGTCCTGTTAATGCCATGGCTAAATTTAGATATCGTCAAGAAGATATTCCTGTACAAATTGAATACTTAGATGATGGTCTTAAAATAAGTTATAATCATGTCAAATCAGTTACACCTGGTCAAGCTTGTGTTATTTATGATGATGATATATGTATTGGTGGAGGTATTATTAAAGAAGTTAGAAAAAATAATAAAAAACTTTGGTATTTGTTATAAAGATGTAAAGTATTTTACATCTTTTTTCTTGACACTCTTGACAAAAACATGTACAATTATATTGAAGGTGATAATATGAAAGACTTAAACAAATTACTAACAGAACTAGGAATCAGTAAAGTAAGATTATCAAAATATTTAGGGGTTTCAAGACAAATGTTATATAATTATTT
>CANQKU010000055.1 GCA_947624535.1 uncultured Bacilli bacterium | reverse complement strand
CCATGATACCCCCCCCCCAGGACTTTTGTCAAGAAAAATTTTATGCACAACAAAAAAGAGCGATTAAGCTCTTCGTATGTATTATATTAATACTAGTATAGTAAATATTATTAATAAGACAACTAATAATTCTACTACTAATTTCCAAATATTTTTTAGCCAATCTTTATAAGATATACCTAAGTATGATAAAGTACCCATTAATATTAAACTAGTAGGTGCTACTAACATTGTTAGACCATATATAGATTGGAATACTACAGCAATAATTTTATAAGTACCTTTTCCACTTACAAGACTTGCTAAGTAAGGTAATACACTTTGGAATGCATATAATGGATCAGCATTAAATACACTTGATAAAATTGCTGTTAGAGTTGTTGTAAATACATTAAATCCTTTAGTAATACCAAATATAGCATGATAAATTGTTAATTGGAATGGATGATATGTAGTAACTACTAAGCATGTATAAATTAAGATAGTTAATACAGCAGGTTCTAATGCTCTTTTAGCTCCGCTAATAAATGCTTGTAATCCCTCATTAAATTTAACTTTGTAAATTATCATTAATAATCCACCAAAGACAATCATAATAGCTACTAAGTCAGCTAATGTCCAACTTCCAAATGGATTAACATTTCCTAATAATTTAGCAAATAAGGTAAATCCAAAGATTTTAAATGAAGTAACCTTTGTTGTTGCTGTTTCAAATGCTGATACTGAGAATGCTCCAGACCATGAAATAAATGCTAAAATCATAATAATTGCCATAATTGATAATACAATAATTAATGGTATAGTATTAGCTTTGGCTTTTGTTCCTTCTGGTGTATAATCTTCTATTTTAGCTGCAAAACAATTTGTTTCTTTCTTTTCATCTTTCTTAGTTGCTTTCTTTTTAGATTGAGCTTTCTTTTCAGTATGTTTAATATAAAGCATAGTATTGAAAATTAATAGACCCAATCCAATTACTAAAATGATAATTTTTACTAATATATTAGCAGTAATTTTAACAGATAATGTAGATAGTATTACACTAGTATTGGCATATGCGAATGTTGTTCCAGCAATACCAATCATAGTAGAACCTACTATTGTTAAAGCTGCTACTAATTTATCATATCCCATTAAAAGAATAATAGCTATTAAGAATGGGAAAAACATAATTAATCCTAATTGTAATCCACAAATAGAAGTAATAATTGCTAGTAGTACCATCATAATAGAGATAACTACTTTTCCATATTTCTTGAAAGCTTTACTTATCTTATCTAAAAGAATACGATATGCTGGGATTTTATATAATATTCCATAAAATCCACCTACTACAAGGATAAATATAGCAATGTATCCAAAGTATGATAATGCAGTAGTAGGATATGTAAATAAATCAAATAATCCCATTTGAACGCGTCCTTGATCAATATAGCTACCTTGGAAATATGCAGCTGGTATTATCCATGTAAGTAGCATAAATACTAATAATGTAACAAGTACGACTTTGACTGTGTTATGTCTTTTCATAATTTTTCCTCCCATAATAATTATACTACATTAAGCCCATAATACAAGTATTTACTCACTTTTTTTCTAAAATTTGGGTGAAAAATTAGTGAAAAAGATATAGAAAAATCATCTAATTCTATATCTTTATTTTTGTAATTTATAACTTTTTATTAAGATTGTGGTTTCATTAACGGAAACATTACTACGTCTTTAATATTTTCACTATTTGTTAATAATTGTACCATTCTATCTATACCCATACCCCATCCAGATATTGGTGGCATTCCATATTCCATAGCGCTGATATAGTCATAATCCATCTCCATTGCTTCTTCATCTCCAGCTTCTTTTAGCTTAGCTTGTTCTAAAAGTCTTTTTTCTTGTTCAATTGGATTAACTAATTCTGAATATCCATTAACTATTTCAGCACCATTTATTACTAATTGAAATCTATCAGTAATCTTATCATTATTATCATTTGTTCTAGCTAGTGGTGATAAGTCAATTGGATGCTCTGTTAAATAAACTGGTCCTGTCATAAATGGTCTTGCTACTTTTTTGTATAAGACGTCTACTAAATTACCAAATCCTAAATTTTCAATTGGTGTTTCACTTTCTAATTCTATTTTATCAGTCATTATTTTTTCAAGTAATTTTTCTTTGGTATTGTATAAATCTATATCAATATTAGCATATTTAATTAAAATATCTCTAAAAGTAACAACTTCCCAATCTCCACTCATATCTATTTCTTTATCTTCGATAGTTAGTTTTAATGTTCCAAAGACTTTTTCTATAATTGTTTGTAACATATCTTGTATTAATTTCATATTATCTTTATAGTTATAATATGCTTGATATGCTTCAATCATGGTAAAGTCTTGCAAATGAGTTTGATCAATTCCCTCATTTCTAAAGCATCTACCAATTTCATAAACTTTTGGAAAACCTGCTACTACGGCTCTTTTCATATAAGTTTCTGGAGCAATTCTTAAATAAACATCCATATCTAAGGCATGATGATGAGACTTGAATGGTTTAGCTGTAGCTCCACTTGCTTTGTTATTTAAAATAGGTGTCTCTATTTCCATATAGTCTAAATTATCTAAATAATTTCTTAATTCTTTTATAAATTTAATTCTAGTTAAGAAACGTTTTCTAGAGTCTTCATTCATAATTAAGTCAACGTATCTTTGACGATAACAAGCTTCTTGATCAGTTAATCCATGGAATTTCTCTGGTAATGGTTTTAAAGCTTTTCCTAAAAATTCAAAAGTATCCACACGAATTGTTTTTTCTCCAGTATGAGTTGTAAATACTTCTCCACTTGCTCCTATAAAGTCTCCAATATCAATATTTTCTTTAAAGAATTTATATTTTTCTTCTCCAATCATATCTATTTTTATAGATAATTGAATTTTTCCCTCTATATCTCGAATTGTTACAAAACTCATTTTTCCCATTTTTCTCATAAAAACAATTCTACCAGCTACACGAACTCCTGTAATACCATCTTCTAATGTAGCAGCATCTTTAATAGAATGAGTAATCTCATAACGCTCTGGATATGGATTACATACTTCTTTTATTTTTTCTATCTTTTCTCTTCTTACTAATTCTTGTTCACTAAATTCTCTCATATTATTTTCCTCTCTACATTTTAACTACTTCGGTGTGTCCTAATAAATCTTGCAAACCTCTTTTATCTTTTCTAGATAAAATCATCATACTACTTGCAAAAATAGCTATATATTGGATAAATTCAAATATCCCTGTTCCATAAAAATATGCATCTTTACTAGCAAATAATGAAAAACATAATACAACAATATCTAGAAAAATTGAATTAATTAATAATGAACGAAATAAAAAGTCATTCATAGCTATATTTTTATTATCTACTCTTACAACTTTAATTTTCATTAATTTTTTTCCTAAAGTTTGTCCATTCATTTTACATTGATAAACTACAAAATATAAAATAGAAATAGCAATTCCAATAATAGAAGATAGACCATTTTGTCTAGCTATATCATAACTAATATCTGCAGTTCTATTAATATAGGTGTTAGCATCTATTTTCTTTTGAGTATATTGATCTACTACGTCATAGGCTTCATCTGATAGTTTTTGTAAATTTTCACTATTAGCAAATGGTTGAGTAATCAAAGACGTTACCATACTAACTAAAAATACGTCTATTATAAATGCACAAAAACGTTGCCAAAAGTTAGCATATTCTTTTTTTACTTCTTTTTCTTTAACTTCTTTTTTAGTATTTTTTTCACTCATTAGATAACTCCTCCTTATAGTTAATTAATACTTGCATTATATCACGAATATTAGAACTTTTATATACTTTATTTTTAATTTCATTAATTCCTGGTAATCCTTTTAAGTACCAAGCTAGATGACTTCTAATTTCTAGTAATACTATTTTTTCTATTTTTGATTGTTGCAAATAATCTAAATGTTTTAAACACATATCTATTTTTTCAACACTTGTTGGTTTAGGGCCATAGTCAATACCATCTAGAAGATTGATTGTTTGTTTAAATATCCAAGGATTTCCTAGGGCTGCTCGACCTATCATAATAGCATCACATTTAGTTTCATCTAACATTTTTTTAGCATCTTCTGGAGTTTTTATATCACCATTTCCAATTACAGGAATTGTTACAGCTTCTTTTACTTTTTTTATAATATTCCAATCTGCCTTACCATGATAGCCTTGACTTCTAGTTCTTGGATGCACACAAATTGCACTTGCTCCAGCTTTTTCTATTAGTTTAGCAACTTCTACGGCATTAATATGTTCACTATCCCAGCCACTTCTAATTTTAACTGTAACTGGAATATCTACTTCATCTACTACTGCTTTTACTATTTCATATATTTTTTCAGGGGACTTTAATAAAGCTGCTCCTGCTTGAGCTCTTAGAGCAACTTTAGGAACTGGACAACCCATATTAATATCAATTATATCAGGGTGCATATTTTCATAAATATATTTAGCAGCTACTACAAAACTTTCTTTATCAGTTCCAAAGATTTGTTGAGTTATTGGTCGTTCTTCTTCTGTCATATAAAGTAAGTCTATTGTCTTTTTATTTTGATACATTATTGCTTTATCACTTACCATTTCAGCATATATCAAGCCACAACCCATTTCTTTAACAATTCTACGATAGGCTGAATTACAAATCCCAGCCATAGGTGCTAAAACAACTTGATTTTTAATAACTACATTACCAATTTTCCATTCCATTTTTACATGCCTCGATATTTTGTTGTGTATTTTCCTAAGGTTTTAGCAATATTATAGGAATTTAAAAAAAGTGGGGTAGTTATAGCATTACTAGTTACTATACCTGTACTATATAAAATTTGATCACAAGCATAACTTAACTGAAAAATTAGTTCAGAAGTCGTTGGTTGATAATTTTCTACTGATGAAGCAATATTTATTGCATTTACTGACTCATTAACATATTGTACTAAGTCTAAGGGTGTAATTATATCTTCATCACCAAAGAATCGACTTTGATAATACGCAAAACCTTCTATAACAGTTTCTAAGAATTGAATATTTCTATATTCTTGTTTATTAATAAATAATGCTAAATAATTTTGATATTTATCTATTAAATAGTCATAATCCATAACAATAGAATTTTGATCTATATTATATAGAGATTGAAATTGTTTAGTAAAAGATGCCATTTTAGTCACTCTCCTAAATTTTATTTTTTTGTCTTCAATAAGTCTCTTATTTCTTCTAGTAATTTAACTTCATCACTTTTAGGCTGTGTTTCTTCTTTAACTACTTCTTCTTTATGTTTAAGTTTTTCAAATAATTTAATCATTATAAAGATACAGAATGAAATAATTAAAAAGTCAATAATTGTTTGAATAAATACTCCATATTTAATAGTAGCATCTCCTACGTTGATAACTAAATTAGTAAAGTCTAATCCTCCTAAGATTACCCCTACTAATGGCATAATAATATCATTTACTAGGCTACTTACTATTTTTCCAAAAGCACCTCCAACAATTACACCGACAGCCATATCAACTACATTACCACGTGAAATAAATTTCTTGAAGTCATTCATTTCCTTTTTTACATTACTTAATTTTTTCTTTGTCATAAACTTCTACACCTCATTAATTTTTAAATGTATCTATATTATAACAATTTTTTCCATATGTGCAAGAAAAAAAGAATTAGTTTTATGAATCCAATTCTTTTAATAATTCAGCTTTATTCATTTTAGAATAGTTTTTAATACCTTTTTCTTTAGCTAATTGTTTTAATTTAGTAACTGATAATTTTTCTAGGTTTTCTTCATCATCTTCAGATGGCATTTGTCCATGTTCTACTAAGTAGTCAATTTGTTCTTTTGTTAAGGTTTCATATTCTAATAATGTTTCAGCAATTAATTTTAATAAGTCTTTATTTTTCTTAATAATATCAGTTGCCATTTTATGACAGTTGTTAATGATTTTTCTCATTTCCATGTCAATTTCATTAGCTACTTCATTAGAGAAATGTTGACTTTTATTATAGTCACGTCCTAGGAATACACTTCCCTCTTGTTGTTCAAATTGAAGTGGTCCTAAGTCACTCATTCCGTATTCAGTTACCATAGCTCTAGCTATTTTAGTGGCTTTTTCAAAGTCGTTATGAGCTCCTGTTGTGATTTCACCAAAGACTAATTCTTCAGCAGTACGTCCTCCTAATAGACCTGTTATTTCTTCTAATAAGTCAGTTTTAGTTGAACATAATTTTTCTTCACTAGGGACCATCATATTATATCCACCAGCACTACCTCTAGGAATTATTGTTACTTTTTGAACATCATTAGCATTATCTAATTTTAATCCAATTACAGCATGTCCTGCTTCATGGTACGCTACTAGTTTTCTATCATTTTCACTATATTTATGAGAAGTTTTAGCAGGTCCCATTAAAACTCTATCAGTTGCTTCATCTATTTCACTCATTGTAATTGTTTCTTTATTTCTTCTTACAGCTAAAAGTGCAGCTTCATTTAATAAGTTTTCAAGATCTGCTCCACTAAAACCTGGAGTTCTTTTAGCTAAATTTTTTAAAGTAATTGTATCAGCTAATTTTTTATTTTTAGCATGTACTTCTAGAATTTCTTCACGTCCTTTAACGTCTGGTAAGTTAACTGTTACTTGTCTATCAAATCTACCTGGACGTAATAAAGCTGGATCTAAGACGTCTGGTCTATTTGTAGCGGCTATAATAATTATTCCTTCATTTTCTCCAAATCCATCCATTTCAGTTAATAATTGATTTAGAGTTTGTTCTCTTTCATCATGTCCTCCACCAAGGCCTGTTCCTCTTTGACGACCAACAGCATCTATTTCATCAATGAAAATTAAACATGGTGCAGTTCTTTTAGCTTGTTGGAACATATCTCTAACACGACTAGCTCCAACACCAACAAATAATTCTACAAAGTCTGATCCACTAATAAAATAAAATGGAACATTAGCTTCTCCAGCTACAGCACGAGCTAATAAAGTTTTTC
>CANQKU010000054.1 GCA_947624535.1 uncultured Bacilli bacterium | reverse complement strand
CCCCCCAGGGCTTTTGTCAAGAAAATTTGTACACAAAAAAACTCGAGAATTTCTCGAATTATAATTTATTTACCTACACAAAAGTTTTCAAATAGATGATCTATAATTTCATCGGTATAAGTATTACCTATGATTTCTCCTAAGATATCAAAACATTCTTTTAAATCTATTTCTAATAAGTCAATAAACATATTATTTGAAATAGCTTCACTTACATTTTCTAACTTTTGATATGCTTTTTTAGCTAGTGATATTTGTCTTGTATTTGTTAAATATTGATAATCTTTTGACTCTATTTTATCTAATTGAAATAATTCTATCATTTTTTCTTTTAATGGATTTATTCCACATTCATCAAACGTATTAGTCTCTATTAAAGTATAATTTGATAATTTAGTTTTATCTAGTTTTTGATCTAAATCATTTTTATTAATAACAACAATAGTAGGCTTATCTTTAGTTTGATTTAATATTTCTAAATCTTCATTACTTAAGTCTTTACTCCCATCTAAAACAACAATTACTAAGTCAGCTTGATCAATTAAAGAGATACTTTTTTCTACTCCTATTTTTTCTATTTTATCTTCTGTTTTTCTAATTCCTGCGGTATCAATAATATTAAATGCTACATTATTTATAATAATATTACCTTCTACTATATCTCTTGTTGTTCCTTCTATATCTGTTACTATGGCTTTCTCTTCTTGTAATAGTTTATTTAATATACTACTTTTACCTACATTAGGTTTTCCAATTATTAAGGTATCTATTCCATATTTTAATAATTTAGTATTTTGACTTTCTTTTATTATATTAGAAAGATCTTCTTTCATTTTTGTTACTTGTTTTTTTATTTTTTCTAAAGTCATTACTTCTATATCATAATATTCAGGATAATCTATATTTACTTCTATTGAAGATATTAGATCTTTTAACTTATTTCTAAAATTATTAATTAAATTAAAAGTATTTCCTTGTAGACTACTTATTGCTACTTGTCTTGAACTTTCTGTATCACTATTAATTAAATCCATAACTGCTTCTGCTTTTGTTAAATCAATTCTTCCATTTAGAAAAGCTCTTTTAGTAAATTCCCCAGGATAAGCTAGACGTACATTTTTAGTTAAAATTAATTCCATAATTTTATTTGTAGTAGCAATACCTCCATGACAATTAATTTCTACAATATCTTCCATAGTATATGTTTTTGGTTTTTTCATAATTGTTACTAATACTTCATCTATAATTTCATCATTATTTACTATATATCCATAATTTATTGTATGAGAATTAACTTTTTCTAAATCTTTTCCTTTAAATATTTGATTAACTATAGAAATTACATCTTTACCACTTAATCTAATAATAGATATAGCTCCTACTCCCATAGCTGTAGAAATAGCAACAATATTATCATTCATATATTATCCTCCTTTCGTTAAAGTTAAAAAGAAGAATTAATCTTCTTTTGGTTTAATTAATAAATGTCTATTAGGCTCTTCTCCTATACTTTCAGTATATACGTATTTATTACTTGCTAAAACATTATGAATAATTCTTCTCTCATATGAATTTAATGAGTCTAATTTAGCTTCTACTTTACTTTCTTTAACTTCTCTTGCTACTTTTTTAGCTAAATATTCTAAAGATTTTTCATGTTTTTCTTTATATGAATTAACATCTATTAAAAATTTATATGGTTCTCCTACTTCTTTTAAAACTGCTTGAGAAACTACTTTAGATAAAGCTTGTAGGTTTTTACCATTTTTTCCTATTAATAAAGAGTCGTTATCTGAATATATAGTATATGTTGGAATTTCTTTATTTTTAACTTCTATACTAGCTTTAAATCCTAAATCTTTAACTAATGTAGAAATGTAATTTTTTACAAATTTAGTTACTTCCCTTTTTTCTATAACTTCTATTTCTACTTTTTTTGATTTAAATAGACCACTTTTTACTTCTTTTTCATGAATTATTAAGTTATCTTTAGTCTCTTGTAGAGATATTTCTGCTTCTTTAATTGCTTCTTCTATAGTTTTGCCTATATAATTATGCTTTTCCATATTTTCCTTTACTCCTTTTTACTAACAAATTTTGAATTATTGTAAATAGATTGGTAGTAACCCAATATATTCCAAGAGCTGATGGCATAAATAGACCCATTACTATAATCATTCCACTCATCATCATTGGCATCATTTTCATATTAGCATCTAATGAATTACCAGTCATATTTAATTTAAATGAGAAAAATGTTGATAAAGCTATCAAAAGCATTAAGATAATGTATGCTACTACTCCACTTGTTCCAAAACCTACAATTGGTGTTGTACCTAGTTGAAGGGTTAAAAATTTTCCTTCAAATATAGCTGGTATTCTTTGAACAGCTTCAAAAAATGCTATAAATAATGGAAGTTGAATCATTGAAAATAAACATCCTGACATTGGACTTATATTATATTTTTTATAAACAGCCATCATTTCTTGACTTTGTTTCATCATCGATTCTTGATCTTGCTTATCTTTATATTTATTTTGAATTTTATTAAGTTCAGGTTGAGCTTTTTGAATTAACTCTGATTGCATTGCTGTTTTTTTAGTAAATGGATAAGCAATTAATCTAATAATTAAACTTATAATAATTAATGATAAAGCAAAATTATTCTTTAAAAAGATACCTAGTTTTAATAAAATATAAGCTAAGGGTTTAACAAAAAGTGTTGTCCATAATCCTTCATATTTACCACTAGTAACTTTAAAATTTTTACATTCAGGAAGCTTATCTATTTTAACCCCATTTTTCTTATATATTTTTTGTACTTCTTTATCTATTGGTTTACATAATATATTTTCGGTTAAATTTTGACCTGTTACTTCATTTTTTACTGGTTGATTTTTCTTATCTGTTAAAGTTTTGGTACAACCTGTTGTTAATAAAATTAAACCTATTAGAAATATAAATGTAATTTTTTTAGTTTTTGTCTTCATTATAGCTCCTTTAATTTATTTAGTAAGTTATTAAAATCTTTAGATAAATCTTGAAATGTTAAACTCAAGGCATTTTTTCTTAATAAAATGATATAATCATTTCCTAAGTCATTTAAACTATTATTTTGGGAAATTAACATTCTAATTCTTCTTTTATATAGATTTCTACATACAGCATTTCCTAATTTTGTTCCTACAGATATTCCATAACGACTTTTATCGTTTAATCCTTTTAGATAATAGATGACAAAACTACGATTACTTACTTTATTTCCAGTTTTGATAATTTTAGTAAAATCTCTTGGACTTTTTACAATATCTTTTTTTTTCATCATAATTATCTCCAATCTATAGAAAAACCCACAGTTTTAATATTGTGGATTACTTACAAATTCTTTTACGACCTTTTTTACGACGAGAATTTAATATATTTGATACTTTACGAGCAAAAAATCCATGTTTTTTAGCTTTTTTACGATTGTTTGGTTGATATGTTCTTTTCATTTTATTCCACCTCCAGACATAAATCTACATTATTATAATAGTAAAAACCTACTTTTGTCAATTAAATAGATGAAAAATTAGTATATAAATATAATTTTCCACTTTATCCACAGGATTGTTGATAATTTAATTCACTATTGTTTATTAAAATTTGTGGAAAATGTGGATAATTATATAAATTCTTTATTGTTTCTTAGTTTTAGTTGTGGATATTTTTGTGGATTGTATGTGGATTATTTTTTTTTAAATTTTTCTATTTATTTTTTCAACAATTTCATGTACACTAGTTTTAATTAATTATTTTTGTGGGGAGATGGTTCGAATGAATGTAGATATTTTGTGGAATAAATTCTTAACCCAAATTAAGTCTGAACTTACTTCTTTAGCATTCGATACCTGGTTTAATGATACTAAACTCCACAAATTAGATAATGGTAAGGCCTATATTATTGTCCCTATGCAAATTCATAAAAAGCATTTAGCTGATAAATATTCTGCTTTAATTACTGAAAAATTAAATGATATAACAGGAACTAATTTTGAACTTGAATTTATATTAGAAGCTGAAATAAAAAAAGATATTAGTGAAAGTATTGTTCAAGATATTGTTATGAGTGAAAATCCTAAAACTCAAACTGGAGTTCCACCTAATCCTTTTCAAACAAATTTAAATAAGAAATATTCATTTGATAATTTCATCGTTGGAAATAGTAATAAATTTGCTCACGCCGCAGCCTTATCAGTTGCAGAAAATCCTGGTAATATGTATAATCCCTTATTTATTTATGGAAATAGTGGACTAGGAAAAACTCATTTAATGCATGCGATTGGTAACTATATTATTGAAAATAGTAATAGAAAAGTTTTATATGTCACAAGTGATCAGTTTATTCAAGACTTTATTGGTATAAATAAACGAGATGATAAGGGAACTAATTTTAATTACATAGACTTTTTTAAAAATAAATATAGAAATGTAGATGTTTTAATTATCGATGATATTCAATTTTTAGGAGGCGCAACTCAAACTCAACAAGAATTTTTCCACACATTTAATACTCTTTATAATGATAGTAAACAAATTATTATATCTTCAGATAGGTCACCAGATGACTTGAAATTATTAGAAGATAGACTTAGAACTAGGTTTTGTTGGGGTTTAACTGTTAATATTTTTCCACCTGACTTTTCCTTACGAACTGAAATTATTAAGAAAAAGATTTCGGCAGGGAACTTTGAAAAAGAAATTCCAGAAGACGTAATTGAGTATATTGCCTCAAATATTGGAACTGACGTTAGACAATTAGAAGGCTCTATTACTCGTTTAATTGCATATTCAGCAATGATGGGTGGAGTAGGAATAACCTTAGATTTAGCAATTGAAGCTTTAAAAGATTTTATTAGTAAGGGGATTTCTGAAAAAAATAATATCCACAGAATTCAAAAAATTGTATCTGAATATTTTCAAATTACAGTAGAAGATATAAGGAGTAAAAAAAGAAGTTCAAATATTTCTTTTCCAAGACAAATTGCTATGTATTTATGTAGGACAATGACTTCTGAATCATTTCCAAAAATTGGTACTGAGTTTGGTGGAAAAGACCATTCTACAGTTATGCATTCAGTTGAAAAAATTGATCAAGAAATTAAAGTTAATAGTGACTTAGCTAAGATTATTGAGAAATTAAAAAATGACATTGGAGAAGGTGTTGTGAATAATCCCTGATAATTCTCATCTTTTTCCACAAGAAAAATTATAAATTTTTGTTTAATAATAAGGAAAAATAATGTTTTAAACTTTTTCCACAGTAATAATATAAAAAAAACTATAAGAAAGAAGGAATATATATGAAATTTACAATTAAAAAAGACATTTTATTAGAGGCTTTAAATAAAGTATCAAAAGCTATCTCTACAAAAAATCTAATCCCTGTTTTAGCAGGTATTAAATTTGATTTAAGGAAGAATAAACTAACTCTAACTGCAAGTGATAATGATATTACTATTCAAACATTTATACCTATAAATGATAATGCTAAAGTAGAAAAAGAGGGTAGTATTATTATACAAGGAAAATATATTTTAGATATTGTTAGAAAATTAGATGATGAATATATTAATATAGAAGTATTTGATGAGTTAAAGATATTAATTTATACAAAAAATAGTGAGTTTCATTTAAATGGTATTAGTGAAGAAGAATATCCTAATATTAATTTAGAAGAATCTAAAAAGAAAGTTATAATAGATAATAAAGTATTTAAAAATATTGTAGCTCAAACTGCTTTTGCAGCTTCTAACGAAGAAACTAAACCTGTTTTAACAGGAATTAATTTTAATATAGTAGGAAATATCTTAGAATGTAATTCAACAGACTCTTACCGTTTAGCTAGAAAAGTTATTACTTTAAAGGAGTCTAGTGAAGAAAATTATAATATTGTTATACCTAGCCATAATCTTATGGAATTTTGTAAAATCCTAGGAGAAGATGAAAATGAACATGTAGAACTACATGTTACTAATAATAAAATCTTATTAGTATATAAAAATATTAAATTTCAATCTAGATTAATAAATGGAACTTATCCAAATACTTCTAATTTAATACCTAAAGAAGAGTTTTTAACTATTTCTACAACTATTAATGATTTATATAATGTTATTGATCGCGCTAGTATTTTAACAAGTGATAAGGATAAAAATATTGTTACTTTAGAAACAAAAGATAATTTATTAATTGTTAAATCTTCTTCTCAAGAAATTGGTAGAGTAGAAGAAAAGATGCCTATTGAGAAAAATAATCAGGAAAATATTAAGATTTCTTTTAGTGCTAAATATATGATGGAGGCTTTAAAATCTTTTTCCACAAAAACTGTGGAAATACATTTTGTAGGGGAAATTAAACCTATACTAGTTAAATCTAGTGAAGATGATACATTAACACAATTAGTACTACCAATTAGAACGTATTAAAATTTATACTTATAATTCATAATATTAAAGATGAAAATAACATCACTTAATTTTATTTTTTCTAGAAATAGTAAAAAAAATTTAAATTTTAACGTAGTAATGTAATTTATAACAATACAATATAATAGTAGATATTTTATTAATGTTACAAAATTCTACAAATTTCGACAAATCGTTATGTTATAGTTGTTTTTTGAAAGCGAAATTTTCGTTTTCTAATAGGGGGTAAATATTATGAATTATGAAATTAATGAAGGAACTTTAGCAGTCCTTCCCGAAGATGAAAACAAAAGTAAAATATTAGAAGATGAAACACAATATATTATTAATCACACACCATTTGAAATTTTAGATTATAGTTGTAAATATTTTGGATCTTCTTATGAAGGAAGAAAAGAGGGTACTAAATCAATTTTAAATGTTAATTATAAAGTACCAATTATTGTGGAAAATAGTAAAAATTTAATCTTTTTTCCAACAAATTCACCAACTTCTAATGATTGTATTTGGATATCTTTAAAAAATATTAAAAAGATATCTAATGAAAATTTTAATAGTACAAAAATAGAATTTAATAATGGAATAACCATTACAATTCCAGTTTCAAAAAGAACAATAGAAAATCAAATTATGAGAGCTTCTAGATTAGATTTAATTATGAGAAATAGAAAAAATCTACAAAAAAATAGCAATTAAGCTATTTTTTCTTTAAAAAACACCCCGAATTATGGTATAATAGGTGTGTATGTATAGGAATACCAAAATAGGGTGTAGGTGATTAT
>CANQKU010000053.1 GCA_947624535.1 uncultured Bacilli bacterium | reverse complement strand
TCTCTATATATTGAGTAAGAATTAATTTCTACTATATTATCAAGTAATTTTATAGTATCATCTGATGTTTCTCTATCCTCTAATATTGCACTAATTGCTGTTCTGTCTAAAGCAAATTGTACATATAAGTCTCCATTTCTTTGTTGATTATCTATAGTTGCATCATTATAAATAATCATTTTTTTGAACTTATCGTTTTTATATGCAGTATCTTCAGTATAGTTCAATGTATTGGCTATTGTTCCATCTTCGTTTAGCTTTGTACCTGCTGCTACAATACTGTATCTAGCATCAAAGTAATCTACAAGACTATTAACTTTGGCAATTAGGTTTGAAGATTTGTTTGTAATAGCTATTCTGTATGTAATATATGCTTTTAGTTCTCTAGATTTATCGTTTTCGTTGATATAGTCGTAGTCAGATTTATAAATTGCTGTTGTGTATGGTATATTAGAGTCTAATCCAAATCTAACACCTACATTGAAGCCATCCTCATATTCTCCTGAGTTAACTATTCTTTGTGCAAAATTGTAAGTATGTTCATATCCATTTATAGTTAATCTTACATTTTGAATATCTTTGTGTATGTCTAAGTCTGGTTGTTCTCTTTCATATAATCCTAAGTTTATGTGTTTTATTTCTTCTTGTCCGTATGTAAAATGATCTCTTATTATAAATTCAGTTACATCTGTATTGGCAGTAATTGTGTACTGACCATTATTAATTAATGTTGCAACTCTATTTACTTCATCAATATTATATGATAATCCAAATTTTTCATTTCCATCTCCATCAATCGTTACTCCTTCAGTTCTTGTTTTTCCTTCGATTTTAGAGAAGTTTTTATTAAATGCATCTCTTTCCTTTTCTGATTCGGATGCCTTTGAACCGTTGTCTTTATCTAAATATGATACAACATTTGTATATGTTAATCCATCATATTCGAATTCGATATAATAGTTTTGTAATTCATCAATTAGTACATCCATAAATAGATATTCACCATGTCCATTATGTCCATTTTCATCACTGTAATGTGATTGTTCTGGTGGTGGACCTTGATGTGTTTCAGATAGCTGACCTGTTACGGTTTCTTTTACAGTTTCACCTGTTCTTCTATCTTTTAATCTTACTTTGATTCCATCAAATAATATGTCATTTGTTTCATTTCCTTCTGCAAACAAGTCGTTTCTATCCTTTCCATCTTCTGTCTTACTGTCTACTATATCTTTCCATACAAATCCTGATAGTTTTACATAGATTTGTTTATTTCCTAGTATAAGAACACTAGCTTCTTCTCCTGCTTCTACCTCTTTTGGTGTGCCTTCAGTTTTTATTTCATATCCATAGTTTGGATTTTCTGTTTCATATGTCATATAGTTTCCAATTATAATGTCTTCAATCATTATTTCACCATATTCATTTGTTCTCCATTCATGTGCATCCTCTTTTTTATCTACATAAATAATTTTTCCTGAACTATCTTGGCTTAGATATTTTTTCAAATCTGTTTGTTCAAATATGAATCCAACATTTGGTAATGGAAATTGTTTATTGTCTTCATTTACTTTTATTACTTTTAAGTTTCCTAATAATGAAATGTCAATTTTAAATGGTGTTCTAATTCTTAATGGTGTACTATGAGGTTCTCTAATTATTAAGTTTTGTTTGTATCCTTCAAGTGATTCTAAAAACCATATTGTTGCACCTTTTACTGTTGTTTCAGCTTCTCCAGTAATTTTTGTTAATTTTGTAAGATCTGTACTCATTGGTACTGATACATAGAAATTTTTTCCAGATGCAATTCCGTTTGCATTAGTCCAATATTCTTCTCCACCTCTGAATCTACTATATATAACGCCATCTATTTTTTTGTCGTTTTGATCATTTACTTCAACATTTCTCATTGTACCTGGGAAGGTCCAGTTGAATGGTCCTACTCTTATATAAGCTTTTTCATCTTTCATATATGGTGTTACTGTTATTTGGTCATAATTTGTATTGTCTTTTATTTGTTCCATATCTTTGAAATTATTTGCATAATTTGAAGATTCTGTGTCTAAATAAGTAGGTGAACCAGTTACACCATTTGAAAATCCTAAGTATACTCCACTATGATATCTACCAACATTGAATAGCCATGTATACATATAATTCCATATAGCATTTTTTACTGCTTCTACATCAGATGATGATAATATGTATGCCATTTTTGCATTATGCCAACTGTCTTGTGTATTTCCTCTATAGTCAGTTGATTTTCTTCCTTCTATGTTTACTTGTGAGATGATTTTATAATAGTTATGTTCTCTTAATGCTTGCCCATGTTCAACACAGTAAATATTTCCATTGCTTGCATAAGCATCATACGTTACATCTACACTTTGTCCTACATAATACGCATTAGAACTTGCACATATTCCTAATATAGTAAGAAAGGCCACTATAACACTAATTGCTAATTTTTTCATTTTATTCATTTTATTTTCCTCCTTTCCTTTCATCTATATTTCATCAATTGTATTTTTCTTTTTTATTGCAATTACTACTGCTACAATTCCTAATGCTACTACTCCTGCAATGATTAATCCTGTGTATACAATTTCTCCTGTTTTAACACTTATAATTGTATCTGCCTGACTATAGTCATTTTCTGTTTTTGCTCTATTTCCTGGTGTAGAATTTATGTCTTTTAATCCTAATTCATTATAATACTCTACTATTTCTGCTATATTTGGAACAGAACCTGTGTTATTTTCTGTCATTGTTTTTGTTAAGGTTAAAGTAATTGTCTTTGTTTCTCCTGCTTTTATTTTTTCGTTTGCTAATTTTTCTGTATATAGTGTATTTCCTACTTGATACCAGTCTTTATTTAATTCTGAACTAAATCTTAAATCTGCTGGTACATAATCTGCTATTTTTCTTACATATCCTTCTACTTCACCTTTATTTGATACGCTTATTTTATATTCAATTATAACAGTTGAACCATTTAGGTCTTTTCCTGGTATTTCTATTTTTGCTAAGTCTGCATCTTGATATTCTCTTACTGTAGTACCACTAGCATTTTGAACTAATACTTTGCTTACTCTTTTTGTTAATTCTAAGTCAAATTTTTGTAATTTGATTAGACCTATATTTATATTTGAAATGTTTTGGTCGTTAATTGTTAATATATCTGTTGATGCAACTTCTTTTGTTTCATTTTCAATTACTAATTGATTTAATAAAACATTTGAATTTTCTGCTTCTGATATTCCTTCTGCTTTATATTTAGTTAAAGCATATTGTGTATTGTTATATTCAAATATAATAATGTATTTTCCATTTGCTATTTTGTCTAATACATAAATTCCATTTTCATTAGTTACTGTTTCTAATGTTTTACCTTTTTCATCTTTTACTAGGTTATTTGTTTCTACATTTAATAATTTTACTTTTATATTACTTAGTAATTGTTCTCCTTGCTCTTTCTTTCCATTAGCATTTGTATCATACCAAGCTGTACCCATAATTGTTTTGTTTCCGTTTGCAATGTCATTATTTTGTACATTATTGCTTCCGTTATTTCCACTGTTTCCACCATTTCCATTGTTTCCATTAGGGTCACTTGAGCTTGGATCAGAAGTTTCTTGTTTATTTGCTTCTATAATGTGATTGATAGATGTTGTAGTTGCTATACTTTTTCCATATAGTTCTGCTGTTGCAACATTTGTAATAGGCTCTGCCGTTTTTCTTGATTCTGAGTAATCAACTGTTGTTTCTATTACAATTGTCTTTTTTCCATTAGCATTTAGTTGTACTGGTATTTCTATTTCGTTTGAATCAGTTCCTTGGACTTCTTCTCCATCTAATGTTATTTTGTTGATTGATAATGCTTGTGGCAAACTGTCTTTTATTACTAATAAATGTGTTTCAGCTTCAGTTTTATTTTCTACTGTTATTGTATATACTATTGTATCTCCTGTATGTATATATTCATTTTGTGTATTTGCTGTCATAGATAAGTTGACATCAATGCCACTTACATTATCTTGCCAGTTGTTTGATTTGTAGTTTTCTTTTCCATTTATTACTTCAACTGAAAATTCAATTGGGGTATTGTTTTCAACTTCATTTATTAGTAGATCATAGCTTACAACTTTATTTTGTCCTGGCTCTAATGTTCCTATGTTCATTTCTTCATTGTATTTTAGTTCTTCACTTTTTGGAATGTCTTTTTCATCTATTTCAACTACTTCTGTACTTTTTGCATTACTACTGTTGTTTTGTTGGCTATTGACTTCGAAAATCTCACCGTCTTCTACTTTCATATTAGTTGTTAGCATTACTCTGTCTACAGATAGTCCTTTTGAAAGATTTGTTTTTATTTTTACATTTTCTTGTTTTTCATTTGAAATGTTTTCTATAATTGCAAAGTATTGTACTGCTCCAGATGTATATAAGTTTACACTTTTGTCTGTAATTCTTTTTACTGTGACTCTTATATCCCCTTTAGATGTAATATTTTTTATTTCTTCTGTTTGTTTTGTAACTTCACCATATTTTATTTCTGCTTGATTTTTTAATTCTGTTCCTTCTTTTGTGTCATTTTTAACTCTAACTTCATAAGATACATTTACAACTTCTCCTACTTTTAAAGTTTTAATTATTCCTTCAAAAGTTTTATAGTCAAATTCTTTATAGTAAGATGCTCCTGTGTATTCATAGTTTTCTTCTGGTTTTACGAAGGTTGTTCCTTCTGGTACATTTGCTTTAACTGATATGTCATTTATATCTTCTGAACCTGTATTTTTAACTTCTATATTATAACTAATTACTTCTCCGTTTTTAACTGATGTAGTAATTTCGTTACCACCTTTACTTGCTGTTAGTTTTGCTTGAACTTCTGGTCCGATTCCTGTTTGCATTTCAATTACAGTAGAAGATATTTCACTTTCTACTTTTGTACTGCTGTCTGTATTTTTTATTGTGTATCCTGTTTTAGCTACTTGATTATATTCTAAGTTTGCAGGAATAGTAAATTTATAAGATGCTTGCACACTGCTTTGTGCTTGTATATTATCTACTATTATTAAGAATTTACATACTTTACTGTTATCTGTAATGTTTTCATTCCATCCATTTTCTGCATTTCCTATGTCATCTGTTGCTTTTGAATTTTCAGAATAATAAACTTTTGCATTGCCTCCATTTTGAAGTGTTATTCCATTTGTTATTTGTATTCCCATATTATTAACATCATTGTTTGTTGGGAAATCTCCTAATATTTTTATATTTTCTATATTATTTTGATTGTTGTTAATGATTTCAATTTGTGCTTCTAATTCTTTGCTATTACTACTTTTTTCCATCATTACTTGTTTTGTTTCTTCTTGTCCTAATGTTTCTATTCCTAATCCTTGTATATTATATATTGTAGTAACATCTTTTGGTGCAACTATTTTTATTGGTTGAGATACTGTGTCTGTTTTTTCTCCATTTGTACAAGTCATTTTTATTTCTGTATCTGTTGTTGCAACTTTTTTGTTTGTTGTAAGTGTTGCATTTATTACAATTGTACTACCTTCAACAGAATTTTCATGATATTGAGTTTGTGCACCCTCCATATAGATATATATCGTTTTTCCTTTTACTTCATAATTTTTAATGGTTAATTCATTATCATAAAGAAGGTCTACACTGTTAATTGATATGTTTTCTACTTGTTCTGGTAATTGTATTGCAATTTGTGGATTAGTAAATAAGTCATATTGTTCATTGTTAGATATTAAAATTGCTTTCATTTCCACATTATTTGATATTACTGTTGATAAGTCTTCTCTGTTTGTTTCTAATTTTGTTTTTGTTACAGTGTCTTCTAATTTCATAGAAATTTCTTTTTCTTGCTTTCCGCTGTCTGTGTTATATTGTGATGTTACTTTGCTTTTTAATTCACTTGCAGCTTGAGCTATATCTTTAGAGTCTTGAATTGTTTTTGTATGAGTTAATTCTAATCTACCTTCTTTTACTGGGTTAGTAGCTCTGATTGTGATTTGAGTAACATTTTTTCCTTCGTATGAAATATTGATATTTCCTTGTAAATCTGTTTCTGATGTGCTTGTAATTGTTCCTAATGTATTTCCATCTTGATCATATATTGTTATACTTCCATCTGTTCCAAATAGTTTTTCAACTGTATCTTTTTTTACTGTAGTTTGGTTAAATATTACATTTGCTTTTGCTTCTTTATCGTTAATTACAAATCTGCTTGCTTCTTCTGTTAATTCTATATTAGATATAGCTGGTGTGTAATTTATTTTTAGTTCTGTTTTGCTTTGATATTGTCTTGGAATTCCTGCATTTAATTTTCCTTTATATATGCTTTCTTCAGTGTTTTTACTATTTAATTGAATTATATTGTCTAATTCTTCTGCCCCTACATTTATTTCTCCACTTGCTTCTAATGTTTTGTCATCATATAAGGTAATTTTTTGAATATATGTAAATTGTTCATTTTCTATATTAACATCTTTATCATAAACACAAGTTATAACTATGTTTTCTGAACCTTCTGCTTTCCATCTTACTTTATTTTCATTGTTTGGTTCGTTTTTTAAGGTTAATACTAATTCATTTTCTTCATAGTCAAATTGAAATGTAGTCATATTGTTAAAGTAACATACACTTGCAACTTCTGCTGATTTTTCATCTATTTTAGGAATTGCTATTTTAGAATTTATTTCTTTTATTGGATAGTTGTTTTCTTTTAAGCCCAAGTTGTATGAAAATTGAACTACTCTTTTGTCTTGTCCATTGATTTTCATAGTTTTATTTGTAATTACTTCCATTTCGTTTAGCATGTTTTCTGCTGTATTATTTTCTACTATTTCAAGGCTTACTTCTTTGGTTGCTTTAATTGTAATATCTCTTTGAGTATGGTCTCTATAGATACCTTTTAAATTAACTTTGCTAACCAAATTTAATAAACCTATATCAAAAGAATTTTCTTTGATAGGTTCAACTTTTACTTCTATTTCTCCTGCTGCTCCTACACTAATTTGGTTTAAGTATATTGTATTGTTTTCTATTTTACTTACGTACTCATTGTTAGATTCTTTTAATACAAAGTTACTATTTTCTAGGGATATTTCCCCATTAAAATATCCTTCTTTCTTTACGTTTAAGTTTAAATATAAAAAGGCTTCTTCTTGTATATTTTCCTTTTCTAGTTTTGTAACTTTGTTACCTTCTGCATCTTTAAAATAGGCTTCAAACTCTACATTTGGATTGTTAGTTGATGAGTTGTCTGCTGCATAGCTTATAAGTCCCTTTCCGACAAATATAAAGTTTGTCATTGTCATAGAAAAAATGACTAATAAAATAACTCCAATTTTTAAAATACTATTCTTCATAGCTTCCTCCTTGTAATTTTGTTTCTTATA
>CANQKU010000052.1 GCA_947624535.1 uncultured Bacilli bacterium | reverse complement strand
GCCTTATCAATCTTATAATTCGTGGGATATTATTTATAGTGGCGGCTATACCACCAATCTTCCTAATACTACTGATATAGGAGTCCGAGCTCTAATCGTTATCAACAAAAACAAATTAAATTAAATCCAAAAAGATATTTTAAAACATATCTTTTTCTTTTGTTTTGTGATATATTTATATTATCAAATAAATAATTATGTAGTAAGGATGTGGAAGTATGAACTTGAAATTTGTAGTAAATGATTATATTTTAATTTGGAATTTGTTATTTCAAGCATCCATATCAGAAAATATTCATCAAATGAAACAAAAAATATGGATTAATTATAAAGATAAGTATAATAATACTTTTAAAGATAATTGTTTAATTTTAAAAGATCCTAAAAACTTTATTCCAAATGATGATACAATTTATAATATTGTATTGGAAAATAAAAATTATGAAAAGATTAAAAAGCAAACTGAAAAGTTTAGAGTTGAGTTGTTAAAAGTTTGGGATGAAAATAAAAAGACTGCGATTAAAGAGTTAAAAGATATTTTAAGATTTGATATTAAACTATATCATGTTTTAGTTGTTTGTGAACAGTTAAATATTGTGGATACTACTGCGGTTAGTGGAAGTAAGGTAAATACTATTATTTGGGGTAAAAAATTAGATGAAAATCCACTTAATACTATTGTTCAGTTGGTATATGAAATTGTAAGAAAAGAATTAAAAAATTATCAAGAAGATTATAAAGACGTAGTAAAAGCTATTGTTGAGTTAGCTATTTTAAATGAGTTCGCTACTAGAATTACTGGTGTTACTCATTATTTAACAGGTGATAATACTTTGAAGTTTTTAAAAAGACAAATTTATCCATATTGGCTAATGTATTTAGGTGTAGAAAAAGACCATATGATGGAATATATGATGCGAGATAAGATTGGCTTTGATATTTCACATTATACTTATGAAAGACAATTAAAGACACTTGATTTATATGGATTTATTGATTTTTGTATTAGAAATCAAAAATATATTGTTAAAATTGACGAGTTAGAAATTATTTAAAAATTAATAAATTATTCTATTGACTGAAACTAATGTTTGCACTATAATTGAAATAATTAAAATCATGAAGTTTAGAAATGATTTAGCAATAAATCATTTTATTCTGGGGGAGATAATATGAATTCAAAAATACAATTATTACTAGATAAAATAGGAATACAAAATAAATATTATGATCTATTTAAAGATGCTAAATTAGATAAAATTATTATTACAAAGAGTAATTCAAGTTGTAAGGTTATTATTGAAAATGATGAATATTTTTCTTTGGAAGTAGTTAAAGAGTTGGATGAAAAGATTAAAAACTTAGATCAAAGTATTCAAAATTATCAAGTTATATATAAAATAAAAAATCATAATTTAGAAGTTCTTAGTTCATATTATCCTTATTTATTAGAAATTTTAAAAGATGATTTAGTAGTTATTAATCTTTATCAAGATTGTTTAAAATTAGAAGATAATAGGTTTATTTTTGTTGTATCCAATAAAATTGAAGAAGAAAAATTAAAACAGTGTTTTCCTAAAATTCAAGAATTTTTTAAACGTTTTGATTATGATTTAGATATTCCAATAGAAGTTAGAAAAGATGATACTATTTTATCTGAAATTAAAGGGGATTTAGAACAAAAGATAGAAATTCCTGTAGAAGTTAAAAAGACTACTTCATCAACTGACACAGCTAAAAAATATTCTCGTAAAAAAGATCCTAATAGTATTTTAGGTAGAACGATAAAAGATAGTCCAATTAAAATAAAAGGGTTATTAGGAGAAGATAATAATATTGTAGTAGAAGCTTATATTTTTGGAGTTGAATATTTTGAGTCATCTAAGTCTGACTTTAAAATTATTACTTTAAAAATAACTGACTATACAGATAGTATCTATTGTAAAGTTTTTGTTCGTGATGATGAAGAATATCATAGACTTCAGGGAGAATTAAAAAAAGGTATTTGGGTTAAAATTAGGGGTTATACAAAAAATGATAATTATTCTAAAGAATTGGTACTTAATGCTAGGGATATTATCAAAGTAGAACATGAAGAACAAACGATAGAAGATACTAGTTCAAAAAAACGTGTGGAATTGCATGCTCATACTAAGATGAGTCAAATGGATGGAGTAGTTGATGAAGAGGCCTTAATTAATCAAGCTATTAAATGGGGTCATAAAGCCATAGCAATTACAGATCATAATGGAGTACAAGCTTTTCCTCATATTTTTAATTTTATTACTTCTTATAATAAAAAATTAGAAGAAGGAAAGACTCCATTTAAAGTAATATATGGAACTGAACTTACCTTAATTGATGATACGGTAAACATTGTAATTAGACCAAATAAGAAAAATATGTTAGAACAAACTTATGTTGTCTTTGACTTTGAGACAACTGGGTTTAATGCAGGTGGGGCTGACTCAATTATTGAAATTGGGGCGGTTAAAATTTGCCAAGGAAAAATTTTGGAAAAATATGATGAATTAATTAATCCTGGTAGAAAACTAGAACAAAAGATTATTGATGTTACTAATATTACTGATGAAATGTTAGAAGGAAAAGATAATGAAGAAAATGCCATCAAACGATTTGTAGAGTGGGTTGGAGATTTACCAATGGTCGCTCATAATGCCAAATTCGATGTTTCTTTTTTAGAAATGGCATATCAAAAATATAATCTTGGAGAATTTAAAAATCCCGTTATTGATACCTTAGAATTATCAAGGACATTAGATAACAATTATTCTAGACATTCTTTATCAGCCTTAGTCAAAAGATATAATGTACCATGGGATGAAAGTGCTCACCACCGTGGAGATTATGATGCTGAAGGAACAGCTTTAGTTTTCCATAAAATGCTAGAAAAACTAGATAATCGTCATATTGAAAATATGGATCAATTAGATCAATTAGTATCTAAAGATGAAATTCATAAATATGGACGAAGTTATCATGTAAATTTATTAGTAAAAAATAAGACGGGTCTAAAGAATTTATTTCAAATTATTTCTTTAGCTAATACCAAATATTTATATAAAACACCTAGAATTTTACGTAGTCAAATTGAAAAATATAGAGAGGGTTTATTAGTTGGTAGTGGCTGTTATGAAAGTGAAATTTTTATTGAAGCAAGAAGTAAAAGTGATGATGAGTTATCTAATTTAATTCGTTTTTATGACTATGTTGAAGTACAACCCATAGAATGTTACAATCATTTAATCCAAAGTGGAGATTTTGCTAATGAAGCAGAAGTAGCAGCTAATATTGAAAAAATTATTCGTGTTACGGAAGAAGCTGGCAAATATGCTGTTGCAACAGGGGATGTTCACCATTTAAAAAGAGATGATAAAATCTATAGAGAAATTATTGTTAATCAAAAAGTTCCAGGTGGAGGAAGGCATCCATTAAATAGAAAAAATATTAAAGAAATACCTTCAAATCATTTTAGAACTACAGATGAGATGCTTGATAATTTTTCATTTTTAAATGATGATGGTTTAATCAATCGAATTGTTATTGATAATCCAAATAAGATAGCAGATTTAGTAGATATCGTAGAAGTCATTATCGATACAGGTGGAATACCATTTTCACCAAGAGTTAAAAGTGATGATGGCACCTCTTACTTAGATTGTCCTAGAGTTGTTACTGATTTAGTTTATACGAAGGCTAAAGATTGGTATGGAGAAGTCCTTCCTTATAATATTGAAGAGCGCATTGCTACAGAGTTATATGGGGATATTGTTTTAAAATCGATTAAACATGAATTAGAAAGTGAAAATCTAGCAGAAGATGAATTGACTGTTCAGACATTTAAAAAACTTCATGAAGTAATTTTAGCTGGGTTTGACTCCGTTAAAGAATTAGTAAAAAGACATATTAAAAATACGAGTGAAGAAGAGTTAGATGAGGAAGCCTTAGAAAAAGCAATGAATAAGGCTTTAGGAGGAATTATTGGTGGTGGGTTTGACCCAATTTACTTAATTGCTCAACGTCTTGTAAAGCATTCTAATGATGAGGGATATTTAGTAGGATCCCGTGGATCAGTTGGATCTAGTTTTGTGGCTACGATGATGGGTATAACAGAAGTTAATCCACTTCCTGCGCATTATCGATGTGAAAATTGTAAACATAGTATTTTTGATGATGATGAAGGTTCTTCTTTAGGATCTACTTATTCTTCAGGTTTTGACTTACCAGATAAATTATGTCCTAATTGTAAAAGCCCTATGTTAAAAGATGGACAGGATATGCCGTTTGCCACATTCTTAGGATTTAATGCCGATAAAGTTCCTGATATTGATTTGAACTTTTCTGATTTAAATCAAGCTAGTGCTCATGCTTATACCAAAGTTTTATTTGGTGAGAATAATGTTTATCGTGCTGGAACAATCGGTACAGTAGCAGATAAAATTGCTTTTGGATTTGTTAAAGGGTACTGTGAAGATAAGGGTATTGAAGATATGCGAACAGCTGAAGTAGAACGCCTTGCTTTAGGTTGTACAGGAGTTAAAAGAACAACTGGACAGCACCCAGGAGGAATTGTCGTTATTCCAGATTATATGGATGTGTATGATTTTACACCATTTCAATTCCCAGCTGATGATGCCACCAAAGAATGGCGAACGACCCATTTTGATTACCATGCCATTGATCAGTGTGTTTTAAAGTTGGATATTTTAGGTCATTCTGATCCAACTCAATTACGTCTTATTCAACTTCAATCGAATACTGATATTATGAAAGTTCCACTTGATGATAAAGAAACAATGAGCATTTTTACCTCAACAAAGTCATTAGGTGTTACGACAGATCAGATTTTATGTAAGACAGGAACGTTAGGTATACCAGAGTTTGGAACGCCATTTACGATTAAATTAGTAGAAGATACTAAGCCAACTACTTTTGCCGAATTAATTAAAATCTCAGGTCTTTCTCATGGGACAGACGTTTGGGTAGGAAATGCTCAAGAATTAATTAAAAATAATATTGTTCCATTTAAAGAGACAATAGGCTGTCGTGATGATATTATGGTGTATCTAATGTACCGAGGAGTAGAGCCAATTAAAGCATTTAAAATTATGGAATTTGTTCGTAAGGGTAAAGCTAGTAAGGATAAAGAGACATGGCAGACGCATGTTAAAACAATGCAGGACGCCAATATTCCTGAGTGGTTTATTGACTCTTGTGCCAAGATAAAATATATGTTCCCAAAAGCTCATGCTGCTGCCTATGTCATTAGTGCCTTTCGTATTGCGTGGTATAAAGTTCATATGCCAGTATACTTTTATTCATCATGGTATTCTTCTAAAGCAACAGATGTTGATGTCGAAGCTATGATTAAGGGTTATGACAAAATAAAAGAGCGACTTTTAGATATTCAAGCTAAGGGTTATGAAGCGACCAATAAAGAAAATGGTCAATCTGAAAGTTTAAAAGTTGCCTTAGAAGCGACTGCTAGAAATATTAAATTTTTAAATATTGATTTATATAAAAGTGAAGCAACAGAGTGGGTAGCCATTAATGATAAAGAAATTTATCCTCCATTCAATGCTATTGATGGACTAGGAGATACTGTTGCCCAAAATCTAGTAAGAGAAAGAAAAATTAGACCATTTTTGAGTATTGAAGATGTTCAAATTCGTGGAAAAGTTTCTAAAACATTAATCGATAAAATGACCGAAATGGGTATCTTTAATGACTTACCAGAGTCTAATCAATTATCATTATTCTAGGAGGTAAATATGAAATACATGAGTAGCGATAGAAAAGTAGAATTTACAACAATTTTAGAAGACAAAGAACACGCAACAACATTTCGTCATTTCAAGGGAAGTCTACACAAAATAATTACCATTGCCAAAAACACAGAAACACTAGAAGATATGGTAATTTATACCCATGGAAAAGATATTTGGGCAAGACCAATAGATATG
Source organism: uncultured Bacilli bacterium (assembly GCA_947624535.1). Taxonomy (GTDB): domain Bacteria; phylum Bacillota_I; class Bacilli_A; order RF39; family UBA660; genus UMGS995. The sequence goes on along the minus strand of CANQKU010000052.1, from coordinate 1,519 downwards.
TTTTTTTCGAAAACTGATAAAGAAAAATATAAAGATGCAAAACAACTTTATCGATTTGAAAAAATCTAAATTAAGATGGTGAATATATGAATTATGTTTTATTAGTTAATAAACAAAATAAAATTAAAGACCAATATTTAAAATCTTTAGAATTAGTAACGTATAAAAATAGTAAACAAGAATTATTACAAATAGAAAAGTTATGTTTAACGGCTTATTTAAAATTAAAAGAATATCTTTTAAAAAAGGATATAATCATCGATATTTCTAAAGCTTACTCTTTAGAAGATAGTGAACATAATACTGGTCTAGCTATAGATTTCATGTTACAAGAAGAAGATTTAGAAAAATATGAAAAAATTTATCAATATTTAAAAGATTTTGGATTTATTTTAAGATATCCTAAGGGAAAAGAAGATATTACAGGATATTCTTATCAAAGTACTCATATTCGTTATGTAGGAGTAATCCCTGCCACAATAATGTATAAAAATAATCTTACTTTAGAAGAATATTTAAAAGACTTTAGTGGAGTCTTAGTAGTAAATAAAGAAAAAAATATGACTTCACGGGATGTGGTTAATAAAGTAACTAAATTATTAGGAATTAAAAAAATAGGACATACAGGAACATTAGATCCTTTAGCAGAAGGAGTTTTAGTCTTAACAATTGGTAAAGCAACAAAACTAGGTGAGATGCTTACTGCTTATGAAAAAGAATATATTGCTAGTGTAGAGATGGGATATTTAACGGATACTTTAGATACTACAGGTAAAATATTAAAAGAAAAAACACCTGCTAAAGATATTGATCTATCAATTTTACTTTCTTCTTTTGAAAAAACATATCTTCAAGAGGTCCCAATTTATTCTGCTGTTAAAGTTAAGGGTAAAAAATTATATGAATATGCTAGAGAAAATAAAAATATAAAACTACCTAAAAAAGAAGTTACAATTAAGAGTATAGTGTTATTAACTACTTTTAAAAATACATTTACTTTTAAGTGCTTAGTTAGTAAGGGAACCTATATTAGAAGTTTAATTAGAGATATGGGTGAAAGCATTAATGAATACTTTACAATGACTAGTCTAAAACGAATTAGACAAGGTAGTTTTTTTATAGATGATGCTTATACTTTAGAGGATATTGAAAATAACAAAGCTCATATTTTATCTTTAGAAGAAGTGTTAAAAAACTTTCCAACAATAAAAATAGAAGATACTACTTTATTAAAAAAGATAAAAAATGGGGTAGCTATTAAAAATACATTTTCTATTTCTGATAAAGTAGTTTTTCAAAATAAAGATAATCATGTAGTAGCAATTTATCAAAAAGTTGATGATGAGCTAAAAATTTATAAAATGATTAAAAATGACTAAGTTTTATAGATATTGATAGACAAAATTGATAAAAAGTGATAGAATAATGACTAATTTAAAAACTTAAGGGGGCTAAGTTTAATGAGACAAGAACAAGTATATGCTGTGATTTATGAGATGCAAAAACAGTTAGAAATTGC
>CANQKU010000051.1 GCA_947624535.1 uncultured Bacilli bacterium | reverse complement strand
AGCAAAAAGTAGCTAGAGATAATATCCCTTCAGAATGTAAAAAACGTGAATGTTATGATAAGCCAGGGGTTAGAAGACGTAATGCTAAAAAAGAAGGAATTAAAAATTCTAGAAAAAGAGATAAGAAAGAAAGAGTTAATAGAGATTCATAAGGATCTCTATTTTTCTAGATATTTAATTATTTTTAGTATATAATAAAAAAGGAGAGTGATATTTGTGTTAGTAGAAAAACTAAAAAATGATATGATTGAAGCTATGAGGCTTCATCAAAAGTTGAGATTAACTGTAATTAGAATGGTAAAAGCTGCCTTAGATAAAGAACGAATTGATAATAAAAAAGAAATAAATGACGATTTAGTTATTGAAGTAGTAGGAAAACAAATTAAACTAAGAAAAGACTCAATTGAAGAATTTAAAAAAGCAAATCGTCAAGACTTAGTAGATCAAACAGAAGAAGAGTTAGAAATATTAAAAGCCTATTTACCAAAGCAATTAACAGATGAAGAAGTAGAACAAATTATTGATGAGACAATTAAAAAAATAGGTGCTTCATCTATGAAAGATATGGGAAAAGTTATGAAAGAAATCACTCCTCAAGTAAGAGGTAAGTATGACTTAGGGATACTTAGTAATCTAATTAAGCAAAAATTAAGTTGATTTATGTCAACTTTTTTTCTTTATAAATTATTTTAAAGTTTCAAACATATCTTTAAATAGGTGATTAAGATTATGTTTAACCGAGTAAGAGAATTTATTAATGATTCAGAATTTAGACTAACTATTTTAGAAGATAGAGTTCACGCTGTTAACTATACTAAAATTATCTCCTTAGAAGATGAAAGAATTTCTCTCCTTACTAAAAAAAGTAGAATTATTATTAAGGGAGAGCATCTTTTACTAAACAAACTTTTAGATAATGAAATACTAATTAGTGGTAAAGTTACTAATATTGAGGTGAACTTTAATGAATAACAAATATCAAGTAAAAATTACTGGGAAAAATATAAAACGCTTTATAAAAGATTTAATTCAGTTAAAAATTAAAATTTATGATTTAAAAATTCAAAAAAATACTGCTTTAATTATCGTTGATGATAGAGGACTTACTCAAATAAAAAAGATAAAAACAAGTTACCAAATTAGTATTCAAAAACTATATGGGTTAGTTAAATATAAAAATATTATTAAAAAATATCGTTTCTTTTTACTAGCGAGCTTTCTAGGAATTATATTGATTTATACTTTATCAAATCTAATTTTTTCTATTGAAGTAGAACATGAAAAACAAGATATTAGAGATTTAATTTTAACTGATTTAGAAAACTTTGGAATTAAAAAATATCATTTTCAAGTAAGTTATAAAGAAAAAGAAAAAATTAAGAAAAAGATATTAGCTAAAGAAACTAATAAAATAGAGTGGTTAGAAATTGAAAAACGTGGTACTAAATATATTGTTAAAGTAGAAGAACGAATTAAAAATGAAGTTAAAAAAGAAGTGAAATATCAAAATATTATTGCTAAAAAAGATGCTATGCTTTTAAAAATTAGTGCTGTTCATGGAGAAGTTAAAAAGAAAAAATATGACTATGTAAAAAAAGGTGACGTCTTAATTAGTGGGTTAATTAGTAGAGATGAAAAAATTGTTTCAAAGACAAAAGCAGATGGGATAGTCTTTGGTGAAGTTTGGTATAAAGTTATAGTTGACTTACCAAAAAAATATAAAACTGTAGAAAAAACAGGTAACAATAAAAAAATGTTAGAATTAAAAATATTTAATCAAAGCATTTTTATGTTTTCACTATCTCCTTATAAAACATATACAATTGATAGAAATTTACTATTTAAAAACAGTATTATTCCAATTAGTATAAATTACTCTAAGATATATGAAACTAAAGTTACTAAGAAAAATTATCAAATGAGTAATGTTAAAGAAGCTGCTATTAAAATAGCTTCTAACAAGTTAAAAGAAAAATTAGGACCAAAAGATAAGATAATTTCTAAAAAAGTTTTGAAAAAGACAGAAAAAAATAGTAGAATAATAGTAGAAGTATTTTTTAAAGTTGAAGAGGATATAAAAGATATAGAAAATATTGAAGACATTAAGATAGAGGATATAGAAGGTGGAGAAAGTGACACAAGTAACTAAGACAATTCAAAGTGTAATAAATTTAACTTGGCCAATGATTTTAATTTCTATAGTAATTATTGTATCACTACGAGTTACTTATCTTATTAAAAATCATAAACACTTAGTTTTATATCAAGAGTTGTTAATGTTATCATTTATAATTTATATATTGTGCCTATTCCAAGTAGTAACTTTCCAAGATGACGTTACCTGGAGCAGTAATAACTATATTCCATTTAAAGAAATTTTTAGATACCCTATAGGTAGTAGATTATTTTTAAAAAATGTTTTAGGAAATGTCTTATTATTCTTGCCATTTGGCTTTTTTTCTAGTCATTATTTAAAACCTAAAAAAGTATATAGTATACTTATCTTAACTTTAATTGCTTCAATATCAATTGAATGTGTTCAAACCTCAATTGGTAGAGTTTTTGATGTGGATGATATTATTTTAAATGTATGTGGTGGTATATTAGGGTACTTTGTTTATTGCTTTTTACAAAAAATAGGTAGTAAAGTTCCAAATATTATGAAGTCAGAAATAGTTTTAAATATTATCTCCATGATTATTTTATTAGGAATTATTAGTTTAATATAGGAGTTGTGTTATGAATAATATAGGCATTTTTAATGAGACAAATGAAAAAATAGAAATAATTGATACATTAAAAAAAGTATTAAATTACGCTATAGATAAAGAAAAATTAAAAAATATAGAATTCAATGTAATTTTTGTTAATAGAGAATATATTCATAATCTAAATAAAACATATAGAAATAAAGATAGAGAAACTGATGTGATTACTTTTGCCTTAGAAGATGATCAAACAGTTAAAAATGGAAGTGATAGTAAAGTATTAGGTGATATTTATATTTGTGTAGAAAAAGCAATTGATCAGGCAGAAGAATATGGACATAGTCTAACTAGAGAACTTATTTTTTTAGCAGTACATGGCTTTTATCATTTGTTAGGGTATGATCATATGACTGAAGAAGAAGAAAAAGTAATGTTTACAAAACAGGAGGAAGTATTAAATGAATGTGGAATCAAAAGATAAGAAAAAAATATTAGATAAAAAAAGATTAAGAAATAGTTTTAAATATGCTTTAGAGGGTGTCACAACAGCTTATAAGACTGAACAAAACTTAAGAATACATACAATTATTGCTATTTTAGTTGTAATATTAGGGTTTGTTTTTAAAATTAGTCATTTAGAATGGTTTATTTGTCTAATTTTAATTGGATTAGTTTTGATGGCAGAATTTTTTAATACCTCACTTGAACATATTGTAGATATGATCACGTTAGAGATTAATCCCCATGCTAAAAAAGCTAAAGATATGGCAAGTAGTGGGGTCTTAGCTATGGCAATTATTTCTGCTATTATAGGGTTGATTATCTTTTTACCAAAAATAATTAATTTCTTAGGAGGTTTAAAATGAAAGATGAACTATTAAAGTTACAAAAAAATAGCTATGCACCTTATTCAAACTTTTTTGTAGCGGCTATTGTGGTATTAAAAGATGGTAAGTCATTTTCAGGGGTAAATGTAGAAAACGCTAATGGTACTAGTATTTGTGCTGAAAGAAATGCTATCGCAACTGCTATAGCCCATGGATATAAAAGAGGCGATTTCAAAGAGTTAAATATAATGGTATCTAATGGAAGAATTGGTACACCATGTTTTGCGTGTAGACAAGTAATCTTAGAATTTTTTGATCTAAAAGATATCGTTAGATGCTATGCAACAAGTGGTGAGTATAAAGAATATACAGTAGAAGAATTATGCCCATATCCATTTGGAGGAGACGATTTAAAGTGAAATGTGGATTTGTTAGTCTAGTTGGAAGACCAAATGTTGGTAAAAGTACCTTATTAAATCAATTACTTGGATTAAAACTAGCCATAACTTCTAATGTTAGTGGAACTACTAGAAATGTTATTCAAGGAATTTATAATGATCATAATTCTCAAATTATTTTTGTAGATACACCAGGTATTCATAAACCCTTGAATAAATTAGGAAATATTATGAATAAAAAAGCCTACCATAATACAGAAGGTGTTGACTTAATTTTATTTTTAATAGATATTAATAATGAATTTGGTAGGGGAGATCAATTCGTTCTAAATAAAATTAAAGATAAAGACATACCAGTTTTTTTACTATTAAATAAGATTGATAAAATTAAAAATAAAGAACTACTACTTGAAAAAATTAATAATTTAAAAAATTTATATGACTTTAAAGAAATAATTCCTATTTCTGCTACAAATAAAGATAATTTAGATACTTTAATTGAATGTATAAAAAAATACTTACCAGATGGAGAAAATATTTATTCTAAAGAAGAACTTACTAATGTTTCAACAAGATTTATTATGGCCGAATTAGTAAGAGAAAAAATTCTAGAACTTACTAAAAAAGAAATTCCTCATACTGTTACTTGTTATGTAGAAAATTATGAAGAAGATGATGAAGTATGCCATATCCAAGTATTAATTGTTGTAGATAGAGATAACATAAAAAAAATTATTATTGGAAAAAATGGAGCCATGCTAAAAGAAGTTGGAACTCGCGCTAGACAAGATATGGAAAAATTCTTAGGAAAAAAAGTATATCTAGAAACCTATGTAAAAACTTTAAAAAATTGGAGAGATCAAGAAAAATATTTCCAAGAATTAGGTCTTGACTTAGATGAATAAAAATATTTCATAATTACCACTATATTAATAGAGGTGAGTTTATGAAAGAATTAGTTTGGAATTTATTCAAAGAAACAGGAGATATCAAATACTATATTTTATTAAAAAATATAAATAAAAAGAAGTGATGAATTTGAAAATAGAAGAAGTAGAAGGAATAATTATTAGTGAAACTAATTATAGTGAGTCAAGTAAAATTTTAAATATTTTAACAAAAGAGCATAATATTATTGGAGTAATCTCTAAAGGCTGTAGAAACATGAAAAGTAAACTTAGAGCTGTAAGTAGAAAACTATTATATGCTAAATTTCATATATACTATAAAGAAAATGGATTATCAACATTAATAGGTGTAGACGTTATTAACTCATTTAATAATATCTTATCAGATTTAAAAAAAATTTCTTATGCATCATATATATTAGATTTAATTATTCAAGTATCTAAACAAAATGAAGATGAAAACTTATTTGAACTTTTAAAATCAACTCTATTAAAAATAGAAGAGGGATATTCACCACATATATTAATGAGTATATTAGAATTAAAACTTCTAGAATACTTAGGTGTAAAGCCAATGATTGATAGTTGTAGTCTATGTGGAAGTAGTAAAAATATTGTCTCCTTAAGTGCTAACGTAGGTGGATTTATTTGTGCTAACTGTTACCAAGGAGAAGGAATAGTTAGTGATAAAGCTATTAAACTAATTAGATTATTTTACTACGTTGATATTTCTAAAATAGAAAAACTAGAAGTATCAAGTAAAGTTTTAAAAGAAATAAATTCATTTTTAGATGAATACTATGATCAATATACAGGACTTTATTTAAAAAGTAAAAAATTTTTGACACAATTAGAAAAAATAGAACAAATATAGACAAAACTAATATTGACATAATAGTTAAAAATTAGTAAGATAGAACATATATTAATAATTTAAGTTGCGATGAAAGAGGTTTGGAACCCTCTGAGTAGTATATTAAAAAAAGAGATTCTTCTAGAATAAATAAGGTGGAACCGCGGAAAAATTATTCGTCCTTATGTTAATTCTAGAAGTTTTTTAATTTATAAGGAGCGATGAAAATGAACTTATTTATAGGATGCTCATCTCATGAAGAACTTGATGAAAAATATAAAGAAAATACAAGAAAAATAGTATCTGAAATTGCTAAAATTAAAAATATTAATTTAATAATAGGAACTGCCAATGATGACTCTGGATTAATGGGGATAGCGTACCATGAATTTAGAAAAAATAGAAAAAAAATACATGGTATTACCCTAGAACAATATAAAGATTTACCACCACTTGAAATGGATGAAGTAACTACAGTAAAAACAACAATGGATAGATGTAAAAACATTTATCAAAAAAGTGATGCCATACTATTTTTACCTGGAGCTTTAGGTACATATAGTGAAATATTTTCATTTTTAACTGAACTAGTAGAAAAAAATGATAATAAATTAATTATTTTATATAATAAAGATTTCTTCTTTACACCAATAATTCAAAACTTACATAACTTATATAAACAAAAATTTATCTCTAAAGAAATTAGTGAATATTGCATAATAGAAAGCGTTGAAAAAGAAGTAATTTCTTTATTAAAAAATTATATAGAAATAAATAAGAAAGAAGGATAGATTATGGAACAATTAACAATGGAAAAATTAGTAAATTATGCTAAACAATATGGATATATTTTCCAAGGAAGTGAAATTTATGGAGGACTTGCTAATACTTGGGATTATGGACCATTAGGTAGAGAATTAAAAGAAAATATAAAAAGATGCTGGCATAAAAAATTTATTCAAGAAAGTAGATATAATTATGGATTAGATGCTGCTATATTAATGAATAAAGAAACTTGGATTGCTAGTGGACATGTAGATAGTTTTTCTGATCCATTAATAGATTGTAAAAACTGTAAAAGTAGACATAGAGCTGATAAATTAATTGAAGAATTTACAAATGGAGAAGAAACAGGAGATGGATGGAGTAATGAACAACTAGAAGAATATATTAGTGAAAATAAAATACCTTGTCCAAACTGTGGTAAGACTGAGTTTACCCCAATACGTCAATTTAACTTATTATTTGAAACTCATATGGGTGTTACCGAAGACTCTTCTAGTAAAGTTTATTTAAGAGGAGAAACTGCTCAAGGAATATTTGTAAACTTTTTAAATGTATATCGTTCTATGAGAACAAAATTACCATTTGGTATTGGTCAAATTGGAAAAGCTTTTAGAAATGAAATAACACCTGGTAACTTTATTTTTAGAACTCGTGAATTTGAACAAATGGAATTAGAATTCTTTTGTAAACCTGGTACTGATTTAGAATGGTTTGACTATTGGAAGTCATATTGTATAGATTTCTTATATCAATTAGGTTTATCTAAAGAAAAATTAAGATATAGAGATCATGAACAAGATGAATTAGTTTTCTATAGTAAAGCAACAACTGATATTGAATATCTTTATCCAATGGGATGGGGAGAATTATGGGGAATATCTGATAGAACTGACTATGACTTAGGTGTTCATCAAAATCACTCTAAAGTAGATTTACAATATCTAGATCCCGAAACAAATGAAAAATATCTTCCATATGTAATAGAACCTTCAGTTGGAGTTGATAGACTTCTTTTAGCTATTTTAGCTGATGCATACTGTGAAGAAAAAATAAGTGAAACCGAAACAAGAGAAGTATTAAAAATTAACAAATCATTAGCACCTTATAAAGTATGTGTTTTACCACTAGCTAAAAAATATCATAAGGAAAAAGCTTTAGAAGTTTATGACTTACTTTCAAAGAATTTTATGACAAGTTACGATGAGACAGGATCAATTGGAAAAAGATATAGAAGAAACGATGCCATAGGAACACCATATTGTGTCACTATAGATGATGAAACAATAAAAAATAATACAGTAACAATAAGAGATCGTGATACCATGGAACAAATTACCTTACCAATAGATGAAGTTGTATCTTATATCCAAGAACAAATAAAATTTTAACTGCAATTCTGCAGTTCAGACTGTTGACAAATAGGTAAATATTTTACTTCTTTGTCTTTTTTTTGATTAAAAACAATATATCTAGGCTATT
>CANQKU010000050.1 GCA_947624535.1 uncultured Bacilli bacterium | reverse complement strand
TTGATACAAGTTATTAGCAGTTATTTTTTCTTTTGATACAGCAACTACTGTGTCTTTTCCTACTTTTAATTCTGCTTGTTTTCCACATCCAGTTAAAGCAATTGTTACTATGAAAATAGTAGAAAAGCCTAGTAGTACTTTTTTCTTATTCATAATTTTTCCTCCTATCAATTAATTATAATAACAAAAAAATAATTATTGTGCAATTGAAACAGTAAAATATTTTAAAAATAAATAGATAGATATAATCACACAAATTACACTTTTGCCATAAAATAATGTGAATACCATAAAAAAGGAGGAAAAAATATGGGTAATTATGTTTCATCAACTGCAATTATTTTAGTATTATTTATTCTTTTAATTATTATACTAGGTGCTTATATTTAAAGGAGGTGTCTTATGTCTTGTCAAGAAAACACATCATCACGTGGTAGATGTGGGTACTTAATTATAATAGTATTATATATTTTACTTGCTATTATATTAGGAAGCAGTATTGCTTGCTAAAGAAAGAGATAATTCTCTTTTTTTTGTGCATACTAACTACTAGGTGAGTAGCATGAAAACAAAAATAATATATTATTTAAATACATTTTTAATTTATTCTATGATTGGATATATAATAGAAACTAGTTTAAAATATTTAGTTTTTAACGGAATGAATAATGGAATTTTATATGGACCATGGATCCCAGTATATGGAATGGGTTCAGTATTTATTATTTTGATTACTAATTTCGTATTTCAAAAAATTAAAGTTCCGAGATGGCTAAAAATTATTCTCGTTTTTCTTTTATCAGCAATAATTTTAACATTAATAGAATTACTAGGTGGTATCTTAATAGAAAAAATATTTCATAAAGTATTTTGGGATTATAGTGATATGAAACTACATATAGGTCATTATATTTCTATAGAGATGGCACTTTTATGGGGTGTTATGTCATTAGTAGTTATCTATATTATTAAACCACTTATAGATAAAATCATAGAAAAAATACCAAGTATTATTACGTACTTAGTATTGACCGCATTTATTCTAGATTTATGTTTTACTCTTCTATTAACTTAGTATATACCTCATCAATAGGTAGAAGTAAATCTTGATTATAAGTATGTATATGATGATCATCTTTGTATCTTGGAACTAGATGAATATGGTAATGTTTTACTTCTTGACCAAAACCATTATTTTGTCCTAATGTCAATCCATCACAATGTAATTTTTCTTTGATAAGTGGATATAGTTTTTCTTTAATTACTTTAACTGCATGAGAAATAATTTCCTCATCAATACTTAATAAATCTTGATAATGCTTTTTTGGAATTACTAACATATGACCATTAGTAGAAGGGTTTACATCCAAAAATACAAATATTTGATCATCCTCATAAATCTTAGATGCTGGAATTGCTCCCTTAACAATCTTACAAAAAATACAATCTTCCATGATAACCTCCTAATTACTTGATTTCTTTAATATTATATCACGTATAATTTCATCTAAACTAGATAAAATATCAGATTCACTTAATTTTTTAATATTAATAGAATCTTGAGTAGAAGAACAAATAACTTTGAAATTAAAATATTTAGGTGAAATATTCTTACCCTTAATATATATGTAAAAATCATTAATCGCTTGAGTAATTTTTACTTTATCTAATTTAGCTACCTCAAGAGTTACAGTTAATTCATATGATGGTAAATAATTTGGCTCTTTACTAGTAAGTAATAGTCTATAATCATCATTATTATATTGATTCAAATTCTTAGAAAACAAAGCTTTAACTTCAGGATATTTTTTAGAATTTATTTTTTTCTCAATATTATTTTGCCAATAAGATAGTAGAGTTTTTCCTTCTACATAATCTTTTTTATAACTTGATGTGATTTTTTTATTTTTATAATAAAGCATAAAGTATAAATTAGAATTTGTTGTATTTTCTATTTTCATTTCAAAGCGTTCTAGTTTTCTATTATACTTTGTTTTTTTATACTTAAATTCTTGTTTTTTTGAAGAATAAGTTTTGTCTATATACTTTTTAAATTTTTCTTCTACTTTGGGTGCTAAAAAATCTTTACTTTTTTCATTTATAATTATTAGACTAAAACTAACAAATAAAAATGCTGTAAAGATTGCCATTTCAATAATTAATTTATTCTTACTCATTAACTATCACCAAAAATATTGTAACCAAATAATAAAAGAAAAGCAACTAATTAATTGCTCTTCGGTGAACACAGCAAGTATTCATATATATTATGAAATCAAATGTAATAATTTATTCAAAATTATTGTTTATTTAAAAAAAGTATGTTATGATACTGTATATAGTAGACGTGAGTATAAATAAGGCGGTGAGTAATATGGAAATATTAAAAGGAATGGTACAGGATGAGGGATATCCTAATGAAGAATGTACCTATGCTAAGGTAGATGATAAAACTCTTTATTATTTTATTAAAGATTATCAATTACCAAATGGTAATATCATCGCTAATACAAATTTAAAAGAAGCAATTGGCCATGCTCCATATACATCTTTAGGAGTTATTGATAAAGATGGAAAAATTTTAATTCCATTTGAAAATAAAATGATAAAACCAATTCAAGATAATTTATTATTAGTAGAGAGAAATGTTCCAACTAATGAAAATGTTTTAAGTGCATTAAAAAGTAAATCTGATCCGTTTACTGCTCAAACCCTTGCTCAAAATGCTGCTACTATAAAAAAACAGTTGCAAGATATTATGGGGATGAATGCAGGATTTATTTTTGATAATCAATTTTCAGAAGCTGCCTTATATACTATGGATGGATTAAATGTTGCTAATAATTATTTTAGTTTTATTGGAGAAAATAATGGAGATTATTATTTTGCTACATCAGTAGTAGGAGATACCATTATGAAATTTAATCCGAGTCAGTTAGAACAAAATAATCAACCAGTTGAAGAACCACCCTCAACCACTAATAATGAACAATTAAATTCTAATATGGAAAATAATTTACCAACTGAACAAAATCAAGAACCTCCAATTCCACAAGTTGATGTTAGCTCAGCAACAGGAAGTGAATCATTAGAAAATACTCAAGTTGTAGAGAATAATCAAACTGGTGATATTCCTAAGGAGGAAGATTTGCCAAATACTCCTAATATTGATATTCCACTTCAAAATATGTCAGAGAATAATCAGGTAAATGATATGCCTCCAATTGTCAATACAGAAGATACTGATCTTCCAAAAGAAGAAACTAAAGAAGAGCAACCTGAAGAAAATGGTGGTAATCAAGAGGAAGTTAAACTTAATATCGCAGAAGAAAATAATTTAACAAATTCTAATGATGAAGATATAGAAAATGAAAAAGATACTCAAGTATCAGAAAATACTCAAGAAGAAAATGCTAGTGAACCTTCTACTGAAACTTCTGATGATGCTTTTGATGAGGCTGATGAAGAAGAAGTAGATGAGACTGATGAAAATGACTCAGATCAAGATACTTCTTTAGATGAAGAGGAAACTGAAGATGAAATATCAGATCAAGACGAAGAAATAGAGACTGAAGAAGAAGTAGATGAAGATAACGAGATTGAAGACAATGATAAAGAAGAAAGCGTTGAAAATTCTACCATAGATGAAAATGAGTCTCAAAATCAATCTATGACACCATATAGTTTAACTGATGAAGATATAGCGACTCCAACAATTAAAGATGCAACAAATACTATTAAAAAATTATTAGAAGAAAATAGAAAACAACGACAAATTATCGATAAACAAATCGGTGAAATTGAAGCTTTAAAAGCTAGTGTAGAATTATTAACAGAAACAAATTATTCTAATGAACAAGAAGTACAAATGGTAAGAGAAGAAATGAATAATTATAGAACTCAATCAGTTAATTTAACGAGAGAAAATACTAAATTGAAAGGGCATTTATCTAGACAAAGTAGTGTTATGGAAACGATGAACCATCAAAATAACATTCTTAGAAATCAGGTTGCAGGTATGAAAGCATTAAGTGATGCTGTAGCGGAAGCTAATATGTTAGTTCAACCAGTTGATAATGATGATAATGCTTATCAAAATACATATAATAATACTATCGATATTGATAAATATTTAAATGGGAACTATCAAAAATCGAAATCAGCATAAAGTGGAGTTTTCCACTTTTTTTGTTTATAAGGAATTTTCTCCTTATAAAGAACAATACAAAAAATAAAAAGAGTGGCAATAAAGTCACTCAAAAACAATTCATAATATTATGAATTTAAAATTTTTTATTTATTATATTTATGATGGTAACCTCTTTTTGATTTATAGTCTAATGGAACACATTTATTATAATTACATTTAGGACAAATAATGTATGGTGGAGTTGAAACTGGTAGATTATTAAAGATATCTTCTTGTTCAAACTCTTCGACCATCTCAATAGGAGCTTCAAATTCTACTTTGCATTTAGGACAAATATATTCTACTATTTTTCCACTAAGTGGTATTGGTATAGTAGAAAAGTCAAATTTAATAATAATAACACAGCCTTTCTAACAGACCCGATATTGATGTATCATTAGGTTACCACACTTAGAACATTGAATTGGATCAATATCAAAATCTTTTAATATCATCATTCTCCAAGAAATAAGAGAATTTCTTAATTTGTGAGATTGACGTTTGATTAACATAATCATTTTATCATGAAATTTGTGTTTTTTGGAATATATTCCATAATATCTAACAGTTTTAAAATTTTCATTAGGAATGTGAATAATTAAACGTTTAAAAAAAACATATACATGAATTTTTTCTTTGATAATTTTATTATCTTCGTGTCTTTGATACCAAAAAGTTATATATTTACCATCATAATCTAAAATTCTAGACTCAGCCATAGCAGGTTTACCAGTATATCTAATGGCATATTCAATCATATGTTGAGTAGATTGATTACACTTTTTTTCAGCATAAACATAAAAGCCCTTATTAGACTTTTTGTAAATAAAATTTTTTAATAGTTTAAAATTCTTGGAATTAAAATATTTGTCCAATAAGTCAAGAAGAATTTTTTGGAAGCGTTTACGTAAAGCATTGTATGAAATAAAATCAAATTTTTTAAATACATTAAAATTGCCCATGGCACCCTCAGTAACAATAGTATGAATATGAGGGTTCCATTTCATATCTCTACCATAAGTATGTAAGATAGCAATAATACCAGGAATATAATGATCTTTTTTAGAAGTATCGGAGAACCAAGAAAGAATAGTTTTAGAAACAGCTTGAAAAAGTAAATCAATAAGATTTCTATCTTTACGAAAGAAATCCCAAAGATAATCGGAAATAGTAAAGACAATATGACGGTGTTTACAGTTGTAACATTATTGAAGAATAGCTTCAGTTCTTTTTCTAACATATTTATTACCACAAGAAGGACAAAATCTAGATTTACAAGTATGATAAGAAAATTTAATTTGACCACAGTGAGGACATTCATAAATAGAGAAACCTAATTCAGAAGTACGACAAGAAATCATACGATTAACCTCTTTATGAACAACAGGTCTAATATTTAAATTAGGATTATCTAACACAAAATTATCCCAATGATCAGAGAAAATATCTTTGAGACGGAATTTAATAGTTTTATCTTTATAAAAGTGGGCATTATGCCATTCTACCAATTCATACATACACATCACATTATAAGTATACCAAAATATGGTAAATGCCGAAAGGCGCGAATTAAAATGAAATGTATTTTTATTTCATTTTAATTCTTTTCTTGTGGGAATTTTTTTGCTTATTTTTTACAGAAATTAATAATTTACAACTTTATCAATTTACTAATCGGTTTCATACGTGATATAATAATATAGAAATTTACGAATGATACACTTTTATGAAATAGATCCAAATTAATAAAAATGTAAAAAAGATACTGCAACAAGTGTTTTTACTAGAATATATGAAGTTAAAAATTGATTATACTCCATATATTTTAAAAAGTTTGATTAAATCAAAAATTAAGAAACTTAGATAGTGAAATGGAGGATTAATAAATGAATAATTGTTATTTTTTTCAACACAATTTATTAAAATATAATTTAAAGCAAATTGAAGATGAATTTAAAAATAATGAAAGTGAAATCTTAGGTGATAGTGATGAATAAATTAGATATGAAAACAGTCAATATTATGAACGAAAATATTGGTAAAATAGGAGAATTGTTTCCTAATGTAATAGTAGAATCAGAAAATGGAAAAACAATAGATTTTGATTTGTTAAGACAAGAGTTATCAGATGAAATAGTAGATGGTGTAAAAGAAAAATATCAACTAACTTGGCCAGGTAAAAAAGAATCAATAATAAACGCTAATACACCATCAAAAAATACATTAAGACCAATAAGAGAAAAATCAGTAGATTTTGATAATACACAAAATTTATATATTGAAGGAGATAATCTTGAAACATTAAAGATTCTTCAAGAATCATATCTTAATAAAGTAAAATGTATATATATTGATCCACCATATAATACAGGAAATGATTTTATATATAATGATAATTTTAATAAGGATAAAACAGAGGAATTACTAGAAACAGGACAAATAGATGAATTTGGTAATAGATTGGTAACTAATAACCAATCTAATGGAAGATTTCATAGTGATTGGCTTTCTATGATGTATCCTAGATTAAAATTAGCAAGAAATTTATTAACGGATGATGGAATTATTTTTATAAGTATTGATGATAATGAACAAGCAAATTTAAAAAAAATATGTGATGAAATTTTCGGAGAATTTAATGGAATTCCAATTTTTTATCGCGTAACTAAAAAATCTAGTAATAGCGGTAATAATTTTTCACCATGTATTGATCAAGTATTGGGATATGCTAAAAATATTAGTAAATTAAATGAATTTATTGTACCATTAAATGATAAAATTAGAGAAAGATATAACAAAAAGGATGAATTTTTAGAAAAACGTGGTCCTTACCAAGAAGTGGGATTGTTTCAGTCTGCTTTAAAACATGGTGGATCATCATATCCTATTGAATGCCCAGACGGAGAATTAGTAATACCACCTAACGGATTACCATGGAGATGGAATCAGGATACATTTACAAATGGTAAAAATGAAAAAAGGATAGTTTTCAAAAAAACAAATACATCGCCTTTAATTAATATTGATACTATGGAAAAATCATCTTGGAATATTTATACAAAAGTATATTTGAATGAAAGAGAAGACAGTGGAATGCATCCTAAAAATTTTAGTGACGAATTTCAAAATACTCTAGCAACATCTGAATTAAATAAAATAAATATTCCGTTTGATTTTGCTAAACCAACTGATTTAGTTAAATTTTTGATAAATTTGATTGACGATAAAAATATTGTGGTATTAGATTTCTTTTCTGGTAGTGCTACAACAGCCCATGCACTTATGCAATTAAATGCAGAAGATAATGGGAATAGAAAATTTATAATGGTTCAATTGCCAGAACAATGTAATACTAATTCCAAAGCATTTAAAAATGGATATAAAAATATCTGTGAAATTGGTGAAGAAAGAATTAAAAGAGCGGCAAAGAAAATTAAAGAAGAAACTGATGCAGATATTGATTATGGATTTAGAGTATATAAGGTTGATTCAACAAATATGAAAGATGTTTATTATAAACCTAGTGATTTAAAGCAATCTCAATTAGAACTATTTGAATCCAATATAAAAGATGATAGAACTAATGATGATTTGTTAACACAAGTAATGCTTGATTTAGGATTAACATTAGATTTAAAAATAGAAGAGAAGAAAATATTAAATAACAATGTTTATTGTGTTAATAATAATTCATTAGTAGCTTGTTTTGATGAAGATATTGATATAAATGTTATAGATGAAATATGTAAATGTAAACCTTTAAAAGTAGTATTTAAAGATAGTTCATTTAAATATGATAATGATAAAATAAATTTAGAAGAAAAAATAAAAAAACTATCCCCAGAAACAGAAATTAGTATTTTATAGGAGGTACAAGGTTGAAAATAAAAACATAAATTTTGTCCACGACAAAAACCGTCAATGAAGACGCTAAAATAAACCGAACGCGTG
>CANQKU010000049.1 GCA_947624535.1 uncultured Bacilli bacterium | reverse complement strand
TGATATTGGACATACCCCACTAGGACATGCTGGCGAAGCTATGTTAAATGAAATTTCAAAAAAAGAATTAAATGAGTATTTTGCACATAATATTCAAGGAGTTAGAAATTTTATGATAGTGGATCATAATGGAGAAGGTTGTAATCTAACTTTACAAACTCTAGATGGAATTTTTTGTCATAATGGAGAAATGGTATCTGAAAAATATGTTCCTATGAAAAAGGATTGGAATGAGTTTTTAAGAGAATATCATGAAAGTTATAAAGATATAGAAAAATCTAAGAAATATTCAGCAATGACTTTAGAGGGATGTGTCGTTAGAATATCAGATATCATAGGATATATTGGTAGAGATATAGAAGATTCTATTCAATTAGGTAGATTTAAAAGAGAAGAAATTCCAACAGAAATTGCTCAAGTATTAGGTGATAACAACAAAGATATAGTTAACAATATTATTATAGATATTATTAATGAAAGCATGGATAAGCCATACATAAAGTTAAGTAAAAAAGTTTTTAATGCTATTTATGAATTAAAAGATTTTAATTATAAAAATATATATAGTAAATCAATGAGTAATGAAGAGTATGACTATTATCAAAAAGGAATGATAAAAATCTATAATAGATATTTACAAGCTATTAAGAAAAAAGACTATAGTAATATCATCTATCAGATATTTTTAAATAATCAAAGTAATAAATATTTAGAAGAAACAAAAGATGAAAGAAAAGTAATAGATTTTATTAGTGGAATGACTGATGAAATGTTTCTTCACCAAATTGAGCAATAACTATTGATAAATTAAACATTTTGTGGTATAATATGCAATCCCAAGTGGGAAAATAATTGACAAAAAAGAAATTTTGTAGTATTATTTAAAACATGTTAAAGAGGTGAATGATAATGACTAATAATAGTAAAACAGTTTATTTGACTCAAGAGGGTTTAGATGAATTAAAAAAGGAGTTAGACAATTTAATTAATGTAAGACGTCCTGAAAATATTCAGTCAATCAAAGAAGCACGAGCTTTAGGTGACTTATCAGAAAATGCTGACTATGATGCTGCTCGTGATGAACAAGCACAAATTGAAGGTAGAATTAAAACAATTGAAAAGATGCTTGAAAATGTTTCTATTATTACGAAAACAGATACAGATAAAGTTTGTTTAGGTACTACAGTTGCAATTAAATATGTAGATGACGATGATGAAGAAGATGAATATAAAATTGTAGGTAGCCAAGAAGCTGATCCATTTGAAAGTAAAATTTCTAACGAATCACCAATAGCACAGGCTTTACTAAATCATAAGGTTGGAGATATTGTAACAGTAGAAAGTCCAAATGGCTCTTATCAAGTAGAAATTACATCTATTAGTTAAATAAAATAATAAATTAACTTGAGGTTATATCCCAAGTTTTTTTTGTGCAAAAATTTTCTTGACTGTTACCCCCTATAGGTGTAAAATGAAATTGGGTGATAAAGAATGAAAGAAAAAAAAGATACAAAGGTAGTTGAAATAATTAGTGATAAAGAAAAACAACGCATTAATACTCGTATTAATATGTTAGTAGGACAAGTTAAGGGTATTGCTGGTATGGTAGAAGATAATCGTAATTGTGATGATATTCTAATTCAAATATCAGCTATCATTAATTCTTTAAAAGGCTTAGGTAATAAAATATTAAAGGATCATTTAGCTGTTCAACTAGAAAAAGATCTTAAAGAAAATAAATTAGAAACAATCGATGAATTAATTTCATTAATTGGTAGACTAAATTAATTATTGGATTTAAAGATTTAAAAAAAGTTCATTGGATAGGCTAATGAATTTTTTTTATAAGGAATTTTCTCATTATAAATAATATTGTAGGAAAAATAAAAATATAGTAATCTTTAGGGAGTAAAATAAAATGGAAAGATATAAGGAAATAGAAAGAAGTATTATTAAAAAATATCGTAAAGATATTTGGGCTAAATTTGTAAAAGCGGTAATAGAGTATGAACTTATCAAAGAAAATGATAAGATTATGGTATGCATTAGTGGTGGAAAAGACTCATTTTTATTGGCAAAATGTATGCAGGAGCTAAAAAGACATGGAAAAGTTGATTTTGAAGTTTGCTATGTAGCTATGAATCCTGGATATAATAAAGATAATTTAGATTTGATTTTAGAAAATGCCAAAGTTTTGAATATTCCTATAGAAGTATTTAAAAGTAATATTTTTGATGTAGTTGCTGATGTTTCAAATAGTCCTTGCTATTTATGTGCTAGAATGAGGAGAGGTTTTTTATATCAAAAAGCAAAAGATTTGGGCTGTAATAAAATTGCTTTAGGTCATCATTTTAATGATGTGATTGAAACTACTTTGCTTTCTATACTTTATGGAGCAGAATTAAAAACTATGATGCCAAAATTACACAGTGATCATTTTGAAGATATGGAATTAATTCGTCCACTATATTTGGTAAAAGAAGAATCAATTATAGCTTGGAAAAATTATAATCAATTAACTTTTTTAAATTGTGCCTGTCGTTTTACACAAGAGTTGAAAAATGATTTACAATCTAGTAAACGTAATGAAATAAAAAAGCTTATTGAACAATTAAAAGATTCAAATCCTAATGTAGACTATAATATTTTTAAAGCTTTAGATAATGTAAATTTAGATTGTGTATTAGGAGTGAAAAAGAATAAAATTTACCAAAGTTTTTTAAAAGATTATGATGAAAAATAGTAAAATTATAAAAAAAATTAGATAAGTTCGTCTAATTTTTTTTAGTTATGCATAAACACTTTTAGTAAGTTCTTCTACAGCAGTTAGAATATAAGAAATTTTATACCAAGTTTGATAATCTACTTGTCCTGTTTGATTTAGAGAAAATACTTGTTGAAAGGTTTTAACCGCATCTTTTGTATCACTATTGAAGTATCCAGTAGGATTTTGAATAGAGGGAATTCCTGGATAACTACCTCTTATATAATTTAGAGAATTTTGTAATATATAAACGTCGACACTACAATCTCCTTCTTTTAATGTAGTTGTAAAAGAATAGGGGTATTCTTGAGTAGTTTTTGCTTGATAAATGTTGATATTATCTCCATAGTAATACCTTAATATTTCTAAGGCACTATAACCTTCATCACCTAATTGTTTAGAGCCCCATTGACTCAAATATCCTTTTTCATTTGTACTGCTTTTATAATGAGCAAGTAATGGTTCCATGCGATATCCACTACGAATATAATTGGTAAAAATTTCATCGACTATTTTGGCAATTGGTTCAAAGATTGTTCCATTTTTAGTGTATTTTTGATCATAACTAGTAGTAGAAGTGATCGTGAAATTATATCCTCTACTTTTGTACCATTCAGTATAAATACGATTTAGAGTAAAAGAAATAATTGCTAAAATATTGGCTTTAATTGTCTCTTCTGGCCATGTAGTATAAATTTCACTTGATGCTACATTTTTAATGTAGTCAGTAAATGCTACAGTATAGTTAGGAGCGCTACTATTATTGGGATTTCCATCATGGACGATAATATTTTTAGGAATTAGAACTTGTTTTAATACAAGAGTAGATATATTAGAAGGTGGCACATTATTTTGTGTTGTAGTTGAATCTTGATTACCTTCCCATAAAGTATTTGGGCTAATTTGAGAAATATCTTCATCAGGATTTTGATCAATTGAAGTCATATAAATATCTTGAAGAGAAGTAATTTGATCAAAAATTTGAACTCCATTTACTCTTGTTTCCGTTAAACCTAAGGCTTCAACTAAAACATCATAAGTTTGATAAGGTCTAACTTCAAATTGTTCTTCCTCCGAATAATTTTGAGATACTGTATCTAACTCAATTAATTCAGTTTGACCATTTTCATTTGTATTTGTAGTAAAGATTTGTTGATTATCTTTAAAAATCGTTACTTTTGCATTTTTGACAGGATTGGCAACACTGTCACTATAAACATTAACTTTTAAATATCCTTTTGCCATATTTCACCTCACTTTATTATATATAATATCTAGTAAATAAATGAATATAATTTATGGAGGTGATTAACGATGAATGAAGTTTTGCAATTAGGTGGTAGTGGAGATCAGGTGAAAATTTTACAGGCTAAGTTGAAACAATTAGGTTTTTATTCTGCTTTAATTACGGGAGAATTTTCTCTTGCTACAGAAGAGGGGGTAAAAGCTTTTCAACGTGAATTAAACTTAGAACCAACAGGAGTTGTAGACCAAGAAGTATGGGAAAAATTAATTGAATATACTGAACCCGCTATAGCACCAATTAGTTTGGAGCCAACTCTTAGTTATGGCTCTAGTGGACAAGAGGTTAGAACATTGCAGACAAAATTGAAAGCACTTTTATATTACACAGGTGATATTAATGGAAATTTTGATTTAGAAACACAAAATGCTGTGAAAAGATTTCAACTTAATAATAGCTTGACTGCAACGGGAATAGCAAATGACCAAACTTGGGATGCAATAAATTTCTTATATGGTAATTTGGCTTCTTGTGCAATAGATGAAGAAACTGGGGAAGATAAGGATGAGGATAAAGATGAGTATCCAACTGCTACTTATAAAGTGGTGAGTGGGGATACGTTATATGCTATAGCTAAGAGATTTAATACAACGGTAGATGCTATCAAGAGTTTGAATGGCTTAACTACTAATACATTGCAAGTAGGACAAGTGTTAAGGATACCAGATCAAGAAGATTATAAGAGTTATGTTGTAGCAAATGGGGATACCTTATATTCTATAGCAAGGCGTTTTAATACAACAGTAGATGCAATCAAGAGTTTGAATGGCTTAACTACTAATACGTTACAAGTAGGACAAGTGTTAAGGATACCAGATCAAGAGAGTGATGATTATATGAGTTATGTTGTCATAAATGGCGATACCCTATATTCTATAGCAAGACGATTTAATACAACGGTAGATACTATTAAAGAATTGAACGGACTAACTAGTAATACATTAAGTATTGGTCAAGTTCTAAAAATTCCAACAAATAATGAAACTTCATCTATTTTTTATACAGTAGAAAAAAATGATACCCTATATTCTATAGCAAGACGATTTAACACAACAGTAGATGCTATTAAAAATTTAAATGGATTAACTAGTAATATTTTAGATATAGGACAAGTTTTAAAAATTCCTGTGTAAATGTTAAAATTATGATAAGATTATATTGATAAAAAAGTTGTAGGATGTGGTAGACAAATGAATGAGTTAAAGAATTGTACTTTATGTCCAAGAAATTGCCATATAAACAGGTATAACAAAATAGGATATTGCCAAGCTAAAGCAAAAATGAAGATATCTTTAGTATCTCTACATCAATGGGAAGAACCATTTATTTCTGGTAGTAATGGAAGTGGAACAATATTTTTTTCTCATTGTAATTTAGGTTGTATTTTTTGTCAAAATAAAAAAATAAGAGATGGCTATGGTAAAGAAGTAAGCATTAAAAGATTTAGTGAAATTTGTATAGAACAGCAACAAAAGAAAGCCCACAATATCAATTTAGTAACACCTACTCATTATGCACCATTAATTCGTAAGGGCTTAATTAAGGCTAAAGAGAATGGATTAAAAATTCCTGTTGTTTATAATACTAGTAGTTATGAGAATGTAGATACAATAAAAATGTTTGATGGCTTAGTAGATATTTATTTAGCAGATTTAAAATATTATAGT
The DNA here is from genome assembly GCA_947624535.1 of uncultured Bacilli bacterium. Taxonomy (GTDB): domain Bacteria; phylum Bacillota_I; class Bacilli_A; order RF39; family UBA660; genus UMGS995. The sequence continues at coordinate 2,423 of CANQKU010000049.1, read as the reverse complement.
GATTCACTAGCAGAAAAATATTCTAAGTGTCATAAATATTTTTACTATGCTACGAAAGCTATAGATGAAATGTATAGGCAAGTAAAACAACCAATAATAGAAAATAATTTATTAAAAAGAGGCTTAGTGGTAAGGATTTTAGTATTACCTGGAAATATTAGTGATGCTAAAAGAATTATTAAGAATTTATATGATAAGTATGGTGATAATATATATCTAAGCATTATGAGTCAATATACACCAATATGTAAATATAAATATAGTGAATTAAATAGAAAATTATCTGAAGATGAATATAATGAGGTAGTTGACTATGCTTGTAGTCTTGGCATTAAAAATGCATTTATTCAAGAAGGAGAAGCAGCTATGGAAAGTTTTATTCCTGAGTTTGACTTAACTAATGTATAATGTGTGTTAATATACAATAATTTACAAAAATACTATTTGTAAATTATTGACAACAAAAGTTTTCCTATCTATACTTTTATTAAAGAATAGGAGGAATGTAGGAATGGAAGAGAAAAAAGAAGAACGAAAAGTAAAAACAAATTCTACAGGCAAAACAATTATTATTGTTATATTAGTAATATTAATAATTGGACTAGTTTTATATATTTGTTATGACAAAGGGTTAATATTTTCATCAAATAAAAATACTACTAGCAGTAACATCAAAGAAGAATTAGCTGAAAATGTGGAAAAAGAAATAACGGATAACTTGTTAATTAATGATTTATCACAAAAGATAACATATTTAAATACGCAAAGTGTATATGTAGGATATGAAAGTTTTATTGATGACTATAATTTATCAAATACAATTAATAGATACTTTTTTAGATCTAATATATATGAGACAACACTAACTGATGATGAAAAATTAGATATTACTTTAAACTCATTATTAAGTAGTTATGAAAACTTATCGATAGCATATGAAAATATGGATTCTGCGAGTCAATCTATTTTTAAACCTTATGCTGAAACGGGTAGTGTTAGTGATATAGCAGAAAAACAAATATCACAAGCTAAAGTAGAAGAAAGATATGAATTATTATTTGGTGAAAAACTTAGTAATAATAAAAATGTAGGAAAATGTCCAATGTATGTTTATGATAACGTAAATAAGGTGTATTATTATACTCGTGTATGTGGTGGTACTGATGAAAGAATGATTTATATATATAAAAATAAATTCACTACAAAAAATGATGAAGCCTATGTATATGTTAATTTAGGAAATAGTTTTGATAAGACTAGTATTTATGATGGATATGGTAAGGAAAAGTTAATTGATAGTTATACGGAAAATTATAGTATTAATAAATCAAATTATAGTAAATTTACAGAATATAAATATACGTTTAAAAGAAATTCTGATGGAAACTATTATTTTAGCAAATTAGAAAAAAATAATTAAAGGATTAAAAGAGTGAATTATATGGAAAAAGGAAAAAAGAAATCTACAGGAAAAACAGTAACAATTGTTATATTAATTATTTTACTTTTTGGGTCATTTGGGTATATCGGTTATGATAAGTTTTATGTAAAAGAAAATAGTAGTACGACTAGTAAAAAGGAAGAGTTAAGTAAGGAAAAAGAAGAAAAATTAGATATTCATTCTAGATTAGTACAAACGTTATACAAAAAAGTTTCTTCTGAAAATATGGAAAATCCTAATTATTATTTATTTTGGAAGGATTATGGAAAATTTGATGCTTATAAGGGTGAATTACCAACTGACTATTTAGTAAATAATTCTACTGAATTATCTAAAATGGCATATGTTGGATATAATTTAAATAGTGCTAAAAGAGATATAGTAGAATGTTCTTCACTTACCTCAACTAGAATTACTAAAATAATTAATGGAAATGAGTTAGCTATGCATAGTGAATGTGATCAAGAATTTTATTCAGATAATGTTCCAACTATAACTTATGCTTTTTCTAAAAATGAAGTTGAAAGAGTATATAAAGATTTATTTGGTGAAGAAAATCCACTAGATACTTCAATTATTATATCAATGGATGCTTTTAATGCTGAAAATTACATATATAATGAAGATTTAGATAAGTATGTTTTGTATCAAATTGAAGGTGGTGGAACTGGGGGACCAGGAGGTTTTACAACTAAATTAGAAAAAGCTATTAGAAAAAATAATGAGATAAAAATATATGAAAAAGTAAAATTAGAATATTATGATAGTTCAGATAGTGAGGTAAAAAATCCACTATATAACGAAAGCATTTATGTTTATACGTTTAAACAAGATAGTGATAATATGTATACTTTTGTAAATAGAATTAAGGAAAATTAAAATTACTTTCTAAGAAATAATGTAAATTAAAAAATTCAGAGAATAATTTCTGAGTTTTTTCTTTGTGCATAAAATTTTTCTTGACAAAAGCCTTGGGGGGGGG
>CANQKU010000048.1 GCA_947624535.1 uncultured Bacilli bacterium | reverse complement strand
CCCCCCCCCCAGTACTTTTGTCAAGAAAATTTTTATACTTGCTAAAGATTTTTATACACAACAAAAAACTCTAGAAAGACGTTTCTAAAGTTTTATTTTCTTATTTTTATTTGATCATCTTTTTGTAATTCTCCAACTAATAATGAAGAGTTTGGATTATGCATCTTTATACTTTTCGCTACTTTTTCTTCATCATAATTAGCATAACAATATTTACAAAAATGTGAACATGAATTATATACACCAATATCTACCATTTCTACACAACTGCATTTTCTTGCTTTCCAATTCTTGTATGTTTTTCCAGTTAATTTATAAGCTAACTCATGAGATAAACATTCACCTTTTTTAAATCCATACTCTACTAAATTCTCTTGTTCAAAACAAGTTTGTACACTCATATTATATTTTTTAGCTGTCTTACTAAAAAATGTTCCAATTTCCTTATAGTCATCTTCTTCTAAATCTTTAATATTTAAACTCTTTCTATGTTTTCTAACATTTTTATAGTCATCTATAAAAGATACAATAATTTTATTAACATATCCAGAAAGTAAAAAACACATTTTCTCAAAAGCTTTTTTATGATATTGTAAAGAATATTGTTCACTCAAAAAAATAGGATCATAACGAACATATAAATTTTCTATACCAATAATTTCAGATAACTTTTTAATAGCATCTATTAATTCTTTTTTAGAAATTACATTAGGTTCTATATCTTTTTTATAAGGAGTCAAAGTAACATGAAATAAAATGGGTTTTTTTATTTTTTTTAAATCTTTTAAAATTGGAATTGGATTCTTAGTACAAAATAAAATCAAATCTACATCATCTACATAAATTCTACTAACTAATTGTGGATTAAATGGATTTCTTACATCAAAATATCCTTCTTGATAACGATTCATAAACCATTTAGAATAAAATGCTACTACATCAGTTCTTCCACTAACATTTAAAATCATAATCCCACAAACTCAACTTTCCACTTACTTTTATTGGTCTTATTTCTTCTATTTCTTCCAATTTAAATCCATAGCCATCAAACTCTTTATCTTCAATAACATTTTGATAAATAAATTCATTTTCTTCTTTTAAAACTTTTCTCATTTCATCATCAATCTTCAAACAATCCGTAATCTTAGCACGTGCTATAATACATCCTCTAGGATAGTCAAGATTAAGATATTCATACTTTTTCATAGCTTGTTTATCAATTCCTTGTCCTGCATGAATTAAAATATCTCCTCTATACTTAGTTTTCCAAGTACGAAATTCATACAATTTTAATCCCTGTTGAATTAATGTAGCATATGGCTGTTTAATAGTAATTACTTTCAAAAAATCATCTCCATTTTTATTTTAACATAATTTCTAGATGATTTTTATTTTTATTATCTATTATTTAATATTCTAAGATAATGATTAGCCTCTCTTAATAAATGATCAGAAAGAAGTGGCATAATCATACTTTTTATTTTACATGATAAAATTAAATCTTCTTGCTTTTTATTAAAATCTTGAAAATTTAAAGTTTCATTAAAACTTGCTTTTGTTAGTTTTGAAAAATCACCCTTATAACGATTATCTATCATTTGATATTCTTGAGCAAATTTATCTGCAAGTAAAATTGAATCATTTTCACTTGGATCTAAAAGTCCTCTAATAAATAAAGCATGTTCTTTCATAAAATGATTCCAAAATATTTCTTGCTCATAGAGATTATTTTTTGAAATAAATTGACCATTAAAAAGTCCTGTTAACAATTCATCATATAGCCTGGCCTCTTCAAGCATATGATTTATAAAAGATGGATAAGCATTTGTATAGATTTTACAAGTTAAAACTTGTTCTAAAACTTCTTCTTGATACTTTATAAAATTTTTAAGTAAAGATAAACCTTCTTTATTTATATAAGTTACATCACTAATTATTTTTCTATCAATATCTAATCTACCAGGATTTAGTCTTTGTTCTTCTTTTGTTAAATTAGTATCTATAAAACATTCAAAATATTTATTCATTTGTTGTTCAGCGATTAGTGTATTAGGAGTAATAAACTCACCTGATGCAATAACATTATTAGTAATATTGCCATGTGCTATTTCTACTGACTTTTGTAAAAGTTTATTAAAAGCTTGTTGAAATTTTTTAGCAATCTGTCTTGTTTGATTTTCTTTTTCCGTAAAAGCTAATTCTAAAAAAAGACTATGTTCTTTCATAATTCTATCAAAAAATAAATGTAGTTCTAAAGAAAGATTAAGATAGTCGTAATAATTCATATTTCACACTCCCACTAATATATATGCTAAAACTTAAAAAAAAGAAGAAAATTCATTCTTCTATGGCAATCTAGATTCAACTAATTTAGCATATTTTTTTGGATTAGCAATTACACGATTATAAACATTTAATCTTCTGATTTCTAAAATAAATTCAATTTCTTCATCTGATGCTTGTATTGTTCTTTTAGAAGAAGTAATTAAATTATCAATTCCTAAAATATAGTTTAAATCAACTTGAAAATAATCCGCTATATCAATTAATGTTTCAATAGATGGAATTCTAGTTTCATTTTCATAGTGGGAAATGGTAGTTTTGCTTAAATTTAATTGATCTCCTAGTGTTTGTTGACTAATCCCTTTTAGACTTCTCAATTCTTTAATTCTTGAACCAATTAACATATCACTACACCTCATGATATGAATTATAATTAAAAATACTAGGGAAAACATTAAAGTTTACGAAACGTCTACGTTATTAAAAATTAGGATCTTTCTATTAAAAATTACTAATATAATTTTTTAATTAATTATTCCTTAGAACGATTTACAATATTATACCAAGTAATTGGTCCTACTGCACCATTTTGTTCTTGTTTATATATTTTTTGGATTTTTAAAACTGATTGTTCTGTTAACTCATCAAAAACACCATTAACAATAACCCCTGGAATATCTTTATATTTTTTACAAATCTCAAATAAATATCCTTGAAGAATTTCTATATCTTCACCCTTCATTCCTTTTGTTAAAAATTTACCAGGATATAATTCTTTTTCATATTTTAAATACTTTTCTGGAATATTTTTAATTGTCATATGATAAACTTCTTTTAATTTTATCCACGTTTCTTTATCAACTTCTCCTGTAACAGGTAAATTATACTTATTTTGAAAATTAATTACCATTTGTTTAGTATTATTATTATAAATTCCATTTACTTCTAATTGTGGTAAATTTTCATCAAAAAATGAAATTAAACCTAAATAATAATGTAATACTCTAACAAATAGGCCTGTATCTGAATAACTCAATTTATCTGGATATTTTAAATTAACTTCTTCTACTTCTATTCCTTCAGAATATAAGTCATTTACTTTTTTAACAGCATTATAAATATATTTTATTTTATACCAGGTTTGTTTATCGACTATTCCATTTTTATTTAGATTAAAAATTTCTTGAAATTTTTCTACAGCTTGTTTTGTTTCTATATTATAAATTCCATTCACTTTAGGTATATTAGGAATAGCTGGATAGTTTTTTATAATTCTAATTAACTCTGTTTGAATAACTCTTACCATATCTCCAGCAATTCCTTCTTTTACTTCATAACCTGGGTATGACTCTATAAATTCTCCTACTTGAGCATTATGAATAATTCTAATATTTTCTCCATAATAAGTTTTTAAAATATCTTCTACATTTTTACCAGTTTCAGCTAAAGTAGCACTACCTACTTGAGAAAGTCCTTGACATGTTGTAGTTTTTCCATCACAATAGCTAGCAAAAAGAGGTTGAATTTGGTCATCTTTTACAATATAATTATTAAAATTTTTATCTACAATTTTTGCAATACGATCAAATATTTCTCTATCTTCTATAAATGTTTGATCATATTCTTTTAAACTAGTAATATCAAAGTCATATCCCTTAGAATGATACCATTCATTATAAATTCTATTTAGAGTAAAAGATATTATTGCTAAAATATTTGATTCTAAGGCTTCTTGTGGCCAAGTAGGATAAATTTCACTAGATGCTACATTTTTAATATATTCTACAAATGTAATCTTAATATTTTTAGCAGCTTCTTCAGGTTTACCTAAATGAATAATAATATTTGTTGGAATAATAGGATATCTTATATGACTAGATTTCATTACAACACCCCTATATATTTAATATTTGGTTTAAATAAACCTTATTACTAGATAATTTATTTTTTTGTTTTAATTCATCAATAGATATATTATACTTTTTAGCAATTGAATAGATACTGTCTCCTTCTTTTACTACATACTTATTAACTAGATTAGTATCATTAGTTCCATAACAAGTATCATAAACTTTATCCTCTTTTAACTTTTCATTACAAATAATTAAATTTTGTCCTATCATCAGTGTCATATCTTTAATATTGTTATCTTTTAATATTTGATCAACAGTAGTATTATATCTTTTAGCAATAGAATATAAACTATCTTTAGGTTTTACTTTATAGTCTATATAATCTTGAAATTTAGTATCATCTATTTTATCATATTCTGGTAATTTCAAAACTTGTCCAATACTTAATTTATCATCATCAAGTGAATTTAATCTTTTAATCTCATTAACTGTAGTATTGTAAATTCTAGCAATAGAATATAAATTATCTCCTTTTTTTACTGAATATTCAATATACTTAGTAGTTGTTAATTTTAGTTTATCAAAAATCTCTATTTCATCACCTACTTTTAATTCAGTAGATACTAGTTTATTATCACTCATCAATTGATGGAGGTCGATATTAAATTTTTTAGCAATACCATATAAAGTATCTCCACTTTGAACAATATATTTTGACATGGGCTACCTCCTTTTTAATATTATGTTTTCAAAAAAAAATTACTACATAATAGTAATAATCTTTTAATATGGAATTGAAAATGTTTCAAAAATAGCACAAATTTTATCAGCAATACAAACTAAAATACTTTCTAAATATCTAGGTGGTGTTATATTTAATGGAAACATATGCTTCTTTATAATATCTCGTTCTATATTGCATAATTCAAAATCTCTTTCAGCATTAGCTAGGGCTTTTTTAGCATGAGTAAATCCATGCATTCTATGACTTGCTTCTTTAATATGCCAGTCATATAAAAAGTAGTCATGTAGTAAAGCCCCTCTTATTAAAGCACTAATATCTACTTTAAATGGTAAGACTTTGGCAAGATATAGCGAAAAACAAGCTACACCTATAGAATGATGAAATACACTTACTTTACCATGTTGCATATAGTTTTTTTCTAACTGCATATATTCAGATTTTATAATATCTGAGCCATATAACATTATCATTGGTTTCATTTTTCTTATAATATTCAAACTAAATCACAACCTTAACATTATTATAATATATCATTTTCTTTAATTCAATACTAGTATTAAGCTAGTTTACAGTAAATCTAGTTTACTATACTTCCATCCATACTCCATGTTTTTATATCTTCTATTTTAACTTGAACAATTTGTCCAATATATTTAGAATCTCCTTTAACATTAACTAATTTCATAGTATCAGTATAACCCATTAGCATGTCATCTTCCTTTTTTGAATAACCTTCAATTAATACTGGAACAATACGGCCTAAATATTTTTCATTAGCAACTCTAGCATAATGATTTACTACCTCATTTAATTTTTGTAATCTTTGATTTTTCTCATCCATTGATACATTATCTTTCATTTTAGCTGCTGGAGTTCCAACACGTTTAGAAAAAATAAATGTAAATGCAGAGTCAAATTGACATTTATTAACAACATCTAAAGTTTGTAAAAAATCTTCTTCAGTTTCATTAGGAAAACCTACTATAATATCAGTTGTAATTGAAACATTTGGAATAGCCTCTTTTATTTTATTAAATAAGGTTAAATATTCTTCTTTGGTATATCTTCTTCCCATTAATTTTAAAATTCTATTTGAGCCACTTTGTAATGGTAGATGGATATAAGGCATAATATTATCATACTTTTTAATAACATTAATCATTTGATCAGTAAAATCCCAAGGATGACTTGTCACAAAACGAATTCTTGGAATTTTAGTTTTAGCAACGTCTTCTAATAAATTCTCCATTCTATAATCTTCATCTAAATCTTTTCCATATGCATTAACATTTTGACCTAATAAAGTTACTTCTTTATAACCTTGTTTAATTAAATCTTCTACTTCTTTTAGAATATGCACATTTTTTCTACTTCTTTGTTTTCCCCTAGTATAAGGTACAATACAATAAGTACAAAATTTATCACAGCCATACATAATATTAATCCAAGCTTTATATTTAGAGTCTCTTTTTACAGGTAAATTTTCAATTATATCCCCTTCAATACTCATAACTTCTACTTCTAATTCTTTTTTCTTGATAGCTTCATTTAATATTTGTGGTAGATGGTGAATATTATGAGTACCAAAAACTAAATCAACAAATTTATATTTATCCATAATTTCTTGAACAACAACTTCTTCTTGAGCCATGCATCCACATAATCCAATAATTAAATTCTCATTAGTTTGTTTCAAATGTTTCAATCTTCCTAACATTCCAAAAGCTTTATTATGAGCATTCTCTCTAATTGAACAAGTATTAAGTAAAATTAAGTCAGCTTTTTCATAATTATCCACCTCTTTAAAAGATAAATCTTCTAAAATAGCCTTAATATTTTCACCATCATGTTCATTCATTTGACAGCCATAGGTTTTTATAAAATAAGTTTTACCCTTACCTAATTGTTTTAATTCATTAGTAATTTTATATTCTGCATCTTTAACAATACTTTTTCTTTGACTTCTTTTTTTAGCTTCAATTAAATTAGGTGTTATCATCATACCACAATCCCTTTATTTAAAATTATATTTAGTCTATGCGAACTAAAATCCACTATATTATAGCACTAATAATTTTTCTTTGTCAAAAAATAATAAAGTGGAAAATACTTCCACTTATTAAATAACTTCTATATCATCATTTGACTGATCTTTTTTAATTTTTTTATCTTTTTTATTTTTCTTCTTTTTATGTTTTTTACTTTCTTGAATTTCTTTTTCTAAAATATGATCTACTTCATCAACAATTTTATCTTTATCAAAAATTGTAAAAATAGTTAATACAAGTAAAACAAATGACATTAAAAGTAAAATAATAATAAAATAGTTTAAATCTTTTTGTTTTTCTTTTGTAGTATCTAAATATGTATCAGTTAAATATTGTTCAAAGTTTTTTTCTGTTAAAACAACTTTATTTTCTATAGGTACAAAATTTTTAATGTTTTTAATTGCTAAGTCTTTAATTTTATTTGGTATTTTTACAGGGTATCCATAAATTGTAATAGGATTTTGTTTAGTTTTAACTCTTTCATAAGTATAGTCAATAATTGGTTTATATTTAGCATAGTCACTAGGTTTAATAGCAATTAAATAAGTATGCCAAACTTTTTCATTTTCTTGTTCAATAACAAAATGGAATTGTATATCTTCTTCTTTAATAACTGCAAAAGCCTCTGACATTTGTGAAATTGTTAAAGTAGAATACTGTTTTGTAGTTTCCACATCTTTCCATTTTATTATTTCTTTATCTTTTTCATAAAGACGAAAAGAACAAAAGATTAATACAAAACTAATCAATAGATAAATACAACATAAAAAAGTTTTAACGAGCATTCTAATTCGTTTTTTTCTCTTAGATTTTGCCATATTTACTCCTTTTCATTTTCCCCCTATGACAATTTTAACATAAATAGAAAAAAAATGTATAAATAAATACATTAATCGAAAATATTTATCCATTTTTATTGGTAGTTATTTTGAGATGACGACAAGAGCTCGGACACCTTTAGCATCACCAGAATAGTAACTAGGCTGACTGCAATAACCTCCCGAAGTTACTGCCATCACAGATAGACTAGTATTAAGACCAGCATTCATGGTCCAATAGATATCACTTGCTGAACTATCATTATAAGTTCCTTTATAACTTGTAGAGTTATTTAGATAATTGTGCATCCATATTGGACATGAATTGTAGGATCCCGTACAACCCACTTTGCTTGCTTCTTGTACTGTTATCATTCTTGCCTTTACTGGGCCTCTTGTTAAACTATATGATGCAGTGTTACATGACGTTGTAGAAGAACACCCTGAATAACCTAATGTTGTACTACTATTACCTATTGTATATGTTTGATT
>CANQKU010000047.1 GCA_947624535.1 uncultured Bacilli bacterium | reverse complement strand
AAACAAAATTCTATAAAAATTAGAAATGTCTTAAATGAAAAAAGAAAAAATGGTAAATTTGTTGGTAGTTTACCAAGCTTTGGATATATGAGAGATCCAAAAGATAAAGGACATTTAATTCCTAACCCAGAAACAGCCCCAATTGTTAAACAAATATTTGAATGGCGAAAAAATGGAATAGGTCCATCTAGAATAGCAACTATGTTAAATGATAAAGGTTATCCTACCCCAAGTGGATATAAAGGTACTAATTACTCATCAAGACTTATTAACAGGGATAAATGGAATATTTCTTCTATAAAGAAAATTTTATCAAATAGAATATATACTGGAGATATGATTCAACATACTCAAACTAAAATAAACTATAAATCCAAGAAAAAAATTACTTTAGATGAAAGTATGTGGATGATTGTAGAAAATACCCATGAGCCATTAGTTGATAAAGATACATTTTTCTATATATCTAAATTAATAAAGCAAAATACAAAAGATGTTCAACCAAAGAACAGAAAAGAAAAAAGATTATTAGAGGGTAAATTATTTTGTAAAGAATGTGGCAATAAATTAAGTGTTTTATATAGAAAAAATCATGACTATTGGACAGTTAATTGCAATAGATATGCTAGAGATCCTATTAGAGGACAATGTTCATCTCATTTTTTTCCATATAATTATTTAGAAGATCAAATAATGAAAAAATTTATAGAAGATGTAAGAAACCAAATAGAAGAATTAGATTTTGAAGAATTAAATAAAAAGGTTCAAATAGAAGTTCAAAAACAAACTAAAAGTTTAAATAGCAGTATTAATGATTTATTAATAGAAAAAGAAAATATAACAAAAAGACTTACCACTTTATATGAAGATAGATATAATAATATAATAACTGCAGACACTTACAAGGAATTAGCCAAACCATTTGAAGAAAAATTAAAACTTATAAATCAAAGCATAGATGAAAACAAAATGAAAAAATATGAGATTAAATCAAAAATAAATGAATTACCTAACTATACTAAAAAGATAAAAAAATTATTAGATTTAAATAAACCTAAAAAAGAATTAATACATTCATTAATAGATAGAATAGTAATAGATGAAAATAGAGTAATAACAATAAAATATAAATATGGAGTTATACCAGATAATACTTTTAAATATCAAAATTTAAATGTAGCTCGTAATCCATATGGAAGAAAAGGGAAGAATCAATATAGTAAATAGTACTTTATAGACTTTATCTTTCTTAAATAAAAGTATATAATATTTATCTAGGAAGTGATTATATGCAAAAATTTAGAGACTATGTATACTGTGATGAAAATAGGATGCATTCATATATCAGTCAAATACCAAAGTTTTCAAAAATAGAAACTTCTGGAAGTTATGAGAGAACAACAGCAGTTGATGGGGAAGGTAACTTAGTAGTAGCAAAACTTGGAGCCACATTAAATGAAAAAAAATCTAAAAATTATACTTTCAATATTAATCCTATGGAAAATTTTGTTAACTGGGTTTATGATGAAAAAAATGCAATTAATTATAATGGTGAAAATCTTGAAATAGATGATAGGGATAAATTAATTGTATTAAATGGAAAAATGACAATGCCCGAAATGAGCGAAAACATGGAAATGATTAATTCCATTGCAAAAAATACAGCATTATTTAATATTATACCTATGTCAGATGAAGATAGAGAAAAAATGGCTTTTATTAAAGAAAGTGATAATGTTCCTATATTACTTGAACTTGATTCAAAATATATCTTTAATGGTAATTTAAAAAAAGATTCAATTATTGGAAATAAGAATGATTTTCTAGATAATATAGATGAAGAAATTACAATAATTGGAAGAATAGATAAAGTTTATAATTCTGATGAGGCAGTTGAAGTATACGATTTAGCAAAAGAAGTATTTAAATTGAATAGATCAATTAGAAGACAGATACCAAAAGAAAAATTAGAAGGTGCCATTATTTATGAAAATGGTCCATTGATAAAGATAACACCGATTATAGTATATAAATAAGTGCAGTAATCTTTGGGAGAGAGAGTTTTGTGGTGGCGAAGGTGCTGAAGTAATTTATGCTTTACGTAACAATAATACTTTAGCAGAGTTAATTCTAGATAATATTGGTGATGCTGGTCAAGTAAAAAGAAAAACTTATCAAAGAAGGTTACCAGAAAATCCCAGTGAAGATTATTACTATATTATTAGAGAAACATCTCCTGCTGAATCTGTTTTAATAGAATATGGATTTATTGATAATGCAAATGATTTAAAAAAATTGCAAACTAATTTAACTGATTATGCAGAGGGAGTAGTTAAAGCTTTAGCAGAATATCTAAATGTACCATATCAAAAACCAGGTGTTGTTCCAGAACAAACTGGAGAATATTATACAGTTGTAAGAGGTGACACTCTTTGGGCTATTGCAAATCGATATGGATTATCTGTTGATGAATTAAAAAAATTAAATAATTTAACTTCTAACACAATTTCGATTGGTCAAAGATTATTAGTTAAACCAACTAGTATAGAAAATCCACAAGTTTATACTGTGCAAAAAGGAGATTCCTTATGGTCTATTGCTAGACGTTATAATGTAACAGTGGAAAATTTAATTCAATATAACAACTTACCAACGTTAACATTACAAATTGGACAACAATTAAGAATTCCTACAGAAAACATGGATAACACTATCTATTATACAGTACAAAGCGGAGATACTTTGTGGTCTTTAGCAAAAAAATATAATACTACTGTCGATGATTTAATCGCTGCGAACAATTTAACTTCCACACTATTAAGACTAAATCAGGTATTAATTATTCCACAATAAAAGCAACCAGTGAGTTGCTTTTAATTTTATGAAGATTTTTTTCTAGCAAAAATTATACCAGTTATAACTCCACCAACTACTAACACAATAATTAATATAGCTAGAATATCGCCACTAACATTTGACTTTTCACTAGCAGGTTTGCTGCCACCTACTTTTTCAATTACATCATAGCGATCCTTACTATCTTTATTATATTCATCTTTAATAGCTTTTTTAATTTCATCGTCAAGGTTACTAGCATATCCATTCCATGTTTTCTTTCCAATGATAATATATGGAACACCTTCTATTTCATCATCAAGTTCTTTGGCAACTTTTTCCATAAGTGAAGCATTGCTTTCGTCATACCAAGTTTCATAATCAACTAAATTATAATACTTGCCATATTCACCATTTATACTATCAAAGAATTCTTCAGCCTCTTGACAATGAGGACAACCTTCTCCTCTAAATAGATAAACATTAATTTTTTCTTTAGCATCAACCGCAAAAGGTAACGCAAATAAAATAGTAAGTAGTAAAGCTAAATACTTTATTCTTTTCATTTTAACATCTCCTCAATTACTAATATATCATACTTTTACTATTTTTTCTATTGATTATAGGAGAAAGTATAATTTCTATTTTATCTTAATTCCCATTTCATCAAATAAAAGTTTTGCTTCTCGTAAAATTTTATTTTTCGTACTATATTGTTTAGTAGGAATTACATCTACCGTTAATCTTAGAGTCAAGTTAGAATCAGAATATTCTTCCACCCCTTTATATTGAAGTTTTCCCGTAGCATCTGTTAGAATTTTACTACAGCGATTAATTAATTCTTCCATAGCTTTTTCTAATTTTAATAAATCCTCATCACTACTAAAAGTAAAATTTATAATAGCTTTAGAGTGATCTCTCGAATAATTAATAATATTAGTAACATTTCTATTAGCAAAAATTCTAATATTTCCGCCATAAGTACGTACTTTTGTACTTTTTAAACCTACACCAATTACTTCTCCATCATATTCTTCAATACTAACATAATCTCCAACACTATATTCAGAATCAAGAATAATCATAATTCCTGCAATAAAATCTTTTAATAAATCTTGTAGTGCTAAACCAATTACGATACCAAATATCCCAAGTCCTGCTAAAAAGGCTGTTACATCTACATTAAATATTCCTAGAATAATAATTAAATCTGCTAAGAAAACTATGTATTTTAACGTACTAATAATCATATACAAAATAGTAAGTCGTTTCTTTTTATATTGATCTGTTTTTCTTCGTTTTGATTTAATATATTTTAATGCACTTTCTTTTATAATGAAAAATAAAATTACACTAATAACTACTACTAAAATTGATCCAATAACTTTAGAAGATAAAATAAATTCAATTACATTTTGCCTGCATATCACCTCTTATATCTTTTATTCTTAGTATAAAGATAGCGTAACTCCCGAAAAAAATAAAGATAAAATCATCAGACTATTAAAAAATCATGATTTGTGTGCATGAAATATGAATATATTTTCTATAATATAATTAGAAGTACATTTATATCATAGAAAGGAAGAGAAATATGTTACCTAGTAGAATTTTTTTTGATCATTTTTTCGATGATTTCGACTCACCAAGAAGACTAGACAGAATGATGAAGTGTGATATTTATGAACAAGAAGGAAAATATATTTTAGAACTTGATGTTCCAGGATACCAAAAAGAAGATCTTCATCTAGAATTAGAAGATGGGTACTTAAAGATTTTTGTAGAAAAAAATAGTGATGAAAACGAAATAGAAGAAAAGAAATATCTTCATAGAGAACGTCATATGCATGAACGATATGAAAGGCAATTTTATATTGGTAATGTTAATGAAGAAGAAATTGAAGCGAGTTTTAAAGATGGAATTTTAAAAATAATTATTCCTAAAGCTAAACAAAAAACTGAAACTAAGAAAACTATTACGATTGAAGACTAATTATAGTCTTTTTCTTTTGAGAAGCAACTGAATTTATACAAAAAGATAGTGATAATTGGTTTTGCTACTTATTATATTTGTATTATAATGGCAGTGGAGGTGGAAAATATGAAGTTTTGTGATAAGTTAGCAAAACAAAGAAAAAATAATAATCTTTCTCAAGAACAGTTAGCAGAAAAATTAGGTGTATCAAGACAGGCAGTTTCAAAATGGGAATCCGATTCCTCTTATCCTGATATGAGCAAGATTATTGAAATGTGTAATATTCTTAATTGTACGCTAGAAGATTTATTAGATGATGGAACAATTAAAGGACAGGAAAATACCAAACTAAATTTTAACAATTATGTGCAAGATTTTTTAAAGTTTATTACTAAAACATATAATATGTTTTGTAGTATGACATTCATTCAAAAAATTAAATGTATATTTGAATTAATGGTAATTTTTGGTATTTTATCTATATTAGGATTTGTGATATTCGAAGTTACAGACTCACTTACTAGTCATCTTTTTCATTCTATTTTATCATTACAAGTTTATGTACTTCCTATATTAGAAAGTATTTACATAGTTATTCTAATCATCATAGGCTTGTTAATTTTCTTACATTTATTTAAAATTAGGTACTTAGATTACTATATTACGATCGAAGATAAAACAATTTCACATAAGACATTAGAAAAAGAAAAATTGGATCATCCAGAAAGTTATTCACAACCTAAAAGAGAAAAAGTGATTATTAGAGATCCTAAACACTCTTTTCTAAGTTTCTTCTCTTTACTTGGAAAATGCATCTTGTTCATGATTAAAATTTTAATCGCTTTTTGTTCAATTCCCATAGTTATAGGTAGTCTTTTCTTAGTTTTTCTCATAACAATTAGTCTAGTACATATTTCTTATGGTATCCTATTTCTATTTTTGGCCATACTTTTCTTAGGGGCTCTACTACTAGCTTTACTAATTATCTATTTTATCTATAATTTTATCTTTAATAGAAAACAACCACTAAGAATAATATTTATTTTATTTATATGCAGTATATCCTTAATGGGAATAGGTTGTGGGCTTACTTTCACGACTAGTTTAACTTATCAAAGTTATGATTTTCAAAAAGATGGTGATATAGTTGTAAAAACAGAATATCTTCCTATTAATGAAAATAAAAAATTCTATTTTTATGCCGATTATCCAGTAGAATACGTTATTGATAATTCTTTAGATAATATTAAATTAGACGTGTCATATCCTAGAAATTTCTATTACAAGATTAACCATCATTTAACATTAGAAGATGAATATGACTCATATTATCTTGACATCAGTCCAATGGATATTAGAAAAATTTACCAAAGTATAATGAAAGACTTAAAACAAAAAAGATTTCCAAGTAATGAAAGTTCTCTAGTTAAAGTAAAAATAACATTATCCGAGAAAAACTATAATCAATTTATTAAACAGTAAAAATATTATGAAAAGAAGACAATCTAGTTACCATTTTGTCTTTTTTTATTTGTTCATGTCAATTTTTTGTGTCAATTAATAGTAAAAAAAATAAAAAAAATATAGCTTTATATGTAAATTCGACAAAATGTGCTATAATGGATACAAGAAATAAGTGAAGGGTAGTGGTTATATGAATAAAAAAGTTATATTTTTAATCGTGATATCAATAATCATTTTACCGTTCAGTGTAAAGGCTGGAAATACTTATGTTATTAATTCAAAAGCTACACCTAAAACTTGTTCAATAAGAACAAAACCTAATGAAGGTGGGAACTATGTAATACCAAATGTTCTTCATTGGCTAGATCCTGGAGATGTTATAACATTAGTAGATGGTGTTAATAAAGAAAAATCTACAAATACAAAATGTAAGAGTGACTATTACTATGTTAACTATGAAGGAACAAAGGGATATATTTGTGGGGATTATATTAATTTTGAAAATGATGGAAAATATAATGAAGAATTTAAAAATGCTGGTTTTCCAGAAAGTTATTGGCTATCTTTAAATGTTTTAAAAACAAATCATCCTAAATGGAAATTTATTGCTTATAATACTAATTTAGATTGGGAGCAAGCTATTAGTGCTGAAAGTGCTGTGGAAAAAAACAGTTCAAATGGTAAATATTGGAGTAGAAGTTATATAAGTTCTACTAATTCATTATATAAATCAAAAGCCGAGGGGGCATATAATACTTCTAATGGAACATATAATATGTTAGAAGCAGGTGGATGGTATGCAGCTAGTAAGGGAATAGTTGCTCATTATATGGATCCAAGAAATTTCTTAAATGATAGTAATATATTTATGTTTGAATCTGGAGAATTTATTACAAATAGACAAACTAAGAAAGCAATTACTAAATTATTTGAAAATACAGCACATTCACCATATGTTAATGACTTTTATGATGCAGCTACTGCTGGAGGAAATAATATTAATCCGATGATGATAGGAGCTAGATCTAGATTAGAAGTTGGTGGTACTAAAGAGTTAAGTAATGCTGCTAATGGAAGTAAAGGTTACTATAATTTTTATAATATTGGTGCTTTATCATCATGTACTAATCCTGTTGCGTGTGGTAATAATTATGCTAGTGGTAAAGGTTGGACAACTCCTAGAACAGCTATAATTGGTGGAGCATCATTTATTTACACTTCTTATGTTCAAAAAGGTCAAAACACAATTTATTTTCAAAAATTTAATACAACAAATAACGGAAATATATATGCACATCAATATATGACAAATATAGAAGCACCTAAAAATGAAGCCTATTTAATGTATCTAGGTTATGTAAATTCTAATACATTAAATGAGGAAGCAACATTTATTATCCCAGTATATAAAAACATGCCATCTACTGCTGTAGGTAAACCAACTACAGAAGAAAAAGCTCCAACACCATCAACTAGTAGTGGCAGTTCATCTACTCAAACTGTTGATATCCCATCCGTTATTTCTAAGGCTGGATATAGTATTAGTGGAGGATACATTAAAAGAATCTCTAATGGAATTTCAACTTCAAAGTTTAGTTCTAATTTAAAAGCAAAAGGTAATGTAAACATTAGTATTTCTAATAAAGCTATTTCAACTACTCAAAATTTAGCAACTGGAGATAGAATTACGATTACTAGTGGTAATAAATCAGCAACTTATCAAGTTGTCGTAAATGGTGATACAAATGGAGATGGAAAAATTTCAGCTTCAGATTATGTAAAAATTAAAAATCATATTATGGGTACTTCATTAAGTGGTGCTTATAAAGAAGCTTCTGATGTAAATGGTGATGGCAAGACAAGTGCTTCAGATTATGTAAGAATTAAAAATTATATTATGGGAAGTGGAAGTCTATAATGAAGAAAAAAATTCTATTAATTATTTTATCTATAGGGATTCTATGCTTTGGTCATAATGTTCAAGCAGCTTATATTGGAATTTCTGCTAGTAGTAGATATCCAACAGTGGGTAGTAGTATTACAATAACAGTTAATGCTAATGGATTGATTGGAAAGTTTTCTGTGACGTCTTCTAATCCTTCTGTTTTATCAGGAGGAACTTTAGGAGATTGGATTGAAGGAGGTAGTAGTAGTTACCGATTTACTGCTAAATCTAAAGGAACTGCAACAATTACTTTTTCTGCACTTGATGCCGCAGATAGTAATGGAAATCCAGCCTCAGGAAGAAATTC
>CANQKU010000046.1 GCA_947624535.1 uncultured Bacilli bacterium | reverse complement strand
GTCCAGCTAGCGTCTTATTATGAGCCAAAACTAAGGTAGGTTTTTTGACCTTTTCAATTACGTTAGCAATCGTAAATGTTTTACCAGTACCCGTAGCCCCTAGTAAAACCTGGTATTTCTTGCCATCATTAATTCCTTTTACTAATTTTTCTATAGCCTCCGGTTGATCTCCATTAGGTTTATATTTTGAATGAATTTTAAACATTTTTCCTCCTTTCTCTAATAATGATTAATCAGTATTTTAAAGTAAATAACATTATTTCGTTTACTTATTTTAGCATTTTTGCAATGAAAAAACAAGGTAACAAAATTCTCATTTTATATTTTTCATTAAACTCTTTTATTTCCCCACCAATCTGGTATTAATTCTTCTAATTTAACAATTTCTTTAGTATCAATATTCTTTAATATCTCAATATCCTTACTATTCTTTTATAATAAAATGAAAATTACTTTTATCATTTATTATCACATATTTAATTGCTGTAGGTAATAAATTATATTGTTCTAAATCCTTAAGATTAATCCATTTAAAATGGTGTTTAATGTCACTATATTCACCTTTTTCAATTATGCACATATCTAATTTTTTATAACTTTCATAATTTTTTACTTTTAAATAATAATAGAAATCAATTTCATGTGTTTTTTGACCTTTTTTATTTGTAAAAAAGTTCTCGATTATTCCACGAAAATTTACAATTTCAAAATCTAGATTTGTTTCTTCTTTCAATTCTCTTACTATAGCATCATTTGAGTTTTCACCAATTTGTACATATCCACCTGGTAGACAATATGTAGTTTTTCCATATTGTTCTATTAAAACTTTTCCATTATCAATTATAATTCCAGAAACCCTATATTTAAATTTTAAATCACCATTGCATATTTTAATATCCATTTATTTTTTACCTCTTCTCAATATTATAACTTTATTTATTGCATGATTGCTATAACAATTAGAAAGTTATTTAACATTAATATCCTCATGTTGATAAATAAAATCTACTATCTCTTTATCAAAGCCATATAATTCATGTTTTCCTCCGTGAATTATTTTGTAATCCAATTTATTCTTATCACAAAACTTAATTATATTATCCACATTTACTGTTTTATCTATATCTCCTTGAATGATAAATATATTATTAAACTTTTCTCTTTTAACATATTCATCACCATTTTTAAATTCTATATAAGCTTCCTTATATATTTTTATATCATTATATAAAGTTAGATACTTATTATTATCAAAGTATTCAATATTAAGATTACCTACTTTTCTTTCCATAATCTCACAAAAGTTAATAGCAGTACACATTAAATATATTTTATCTATATCCTTAATTATGTTCTTATAGAAATTAAGTATTACAAATCCTCCATAACTAGATCCAAATAAATATATTTCACTATCTTTATGTTTATCTTTAATATAATTAACAGTATCTTTTAAATACGAAATACAATTAGTTAAATTAAACTTTTTAAAATCATTACCATCTTCCCCATGAGAAGTTAAATCAAGACTATAACAGTTATATCCATTATCTAATAAATCTTTATAGAATCTAACAATCCAATTTTTATTACCACCTAGGCCATGTATATATATTATTATTTTTTTATTTTTAGGATTTATTGCACTAAATAAATGTATTATATTATTAATTTTAAAATCTATATTTACTCTTTTATCTTTCTTAGCTATTTCTACTAACTCTTCTATCATAAGTTCCTCCAACTTATTACTATCTTAAATGTATCTTTGTTAGGAAAATATTTTTCATCTATTTCCCTAAAAACTTTCTCATAATCATATGGTATTTCATATTTGATTAGTTTCATACCATTCTCTAATATATAATTCTGTAATAGCTAATCCTGTACCATTTAAAGAGTTTAATAAAGTATTACCAAGAGTATGTTCTCTTTCAAAATGATAATGTCCATATATAACTCTATCAAAATCAAGTATGCTTTTCACAAATAGTAATGGATTTTTACCATCATATTTCCATACCCTATAAAGTTAATTTTACTTTGTATACTATACTTGTATTTAATTTTTTCAATTTTCTAATGTTCTTCTAATAGCCAGTCAATTATATTTCTATGAATAATACCATCTTGAGATAAATCAAATTTATCTGTAGAAATTACATACTTTGGATAATTATCATCAATTTCTTTGTAAACACCAAATTCTCTTTTATTAATCTTTTCATCATCACCTAATTGATAACAAACTTGATAATATTCTTTTTTGCCATCTCTAAGTGCGATAAAATCTATTTCACCATTATCTAAAGTACCAATTTTCACGTCATAACCTCGATATATTAATTCATTATAAACGATATTTTCTATATAAGCACCAAGTTGCTCTTTCTTTGAGGTATTCATAATTCTTCCTAATCCCAAATCAGTTAAATAATATTTATACTTTCCATTTAATATTCTTTTTCCCCTTATGTCATATCTATCAACTTTTGAAATTAACAATCCTCTACACATATATTCTAAGTAATTATATATGGTGTCTTTTGATACCGAACGGTTATCATTATTTTTAAAATAAAGTGCTAAATTATCAGCTGAAAAAGTTTGAGCTGGCGTTGTCATAATATATTCTACTATTCGATTAAATAAATCTATATCACTAATTTTAAATCTTTTAATAATATCTTTCATAACAATAGAGTCATAAACGTCAGATAAATATATTCTTACTTGCTTTTCATCATCAAATCTATATCTTTGAGGCATTCCTCCCCACTTCAAATAATTAAAAAACAAGTCTTCTAAGTTTTCTTTTCCCTTTAACTTACACACTTCTTCAAAAGTAAATGGCTGCATTTTAAAACTAATATATCTTCCTGACAAAAGCGTAGCTAAATCACCAGATAATAAATCACTATTAGAGCCAGTTATAAAAATTGACACATTTTGAGTAGCTTTTAATGAGTTAATTGTTTTTTCCCACTCTTTTATATTTTGAATTTCATCAAAGAATAAATAGTATTTCTTATCATCTTTTATTAATTTTAAAATATAATTATTTAAATCTTTAAAATTTTTAATATCCGAATATTTAACGTCTTCAAAATTGATATATATTATGTGATTTTTATCCACATTTTCACGTAATTCTTCAACTATTTGTCCAAGTAATATGGATTTCCCACATCTTCTTATTCCAGTTATAACTTTAATTAAATCTTCATTGTAAAATGGTCTAATATCTTTTAAATATTTTTCTCTTTTAATCATATGCACCATCTCCTACTTAGTTATAAGTATAATATTAATTTTTCATTTTGTCAATTTTGTACTATGGAACGGACTTTTTTTCTATTTTCGACAATTTTGTACTATGACACATACTTTTAAAATAATCTATTGTTATCGTTAATTTCTATCAATTAGTCAATATCTATTGATAAATTAAACATTTTATGGTATAATATGCAGCCAAATAGGGGGAAAATTTATGGGAGTAATTAACATAATAGGTAAATGGAACTTTCAATATGAAAATTGGATATTAAATCCCAAAGAAGAATTATATGGTAGAAGTTTTTCTATTGCAAAATACGAAAAAATTATTAATAATGAACAAGATAAAACTAACTATATTATAATTGCACCAGGATCAAGAGTAGAAGATCATTCTAAAGATTTTAAAACTATTAAAGAAAAAGAAGCAAGAATTGATAATGTTTTAAATTATTTTTCTAAAGAAAATGAAAATTATGATATTCAATTATTTTTAATGGATGCTGATGCTCCAATAATAGAAGATGCTAAACTTTTAGCAAGCTATATTGAATATTTAGCAATATCTCCTAATACTAATAGTATAAATCTACTAGGTTTATCAAAATGTGGCGCTATGAATTTTTACATACCAAGTTTTTTAAATGATAAAATATCATTACAAAAAACTAATCTTTTTAATATTGCTACCCCATATTCTGGTACTGTCCTTGCTTCTCCATTAATTTTTTATCCAGAAGTAAAAAAATTTATTACTGCAAAAATTGGTGATAATAATCTATCAAATTATATATACACTAAATTAATTAATTTTTATGAAAGTATCAGTAGTAATTCTCATACGGATTATGATATTGCAATACCAAATGGTATTCCTAAAGAAAAATACTCATTATATGATAAGAATTTTATTGAAAATATCTTTTCTTCAAATAACATTAATTCTATACAAAGTTTAAATAGTTTATTTTTTGAGGGTAAATCAAATGGTATGGTATATACTGAAGCACAGAAAAAAGTAGAAGATTATATTCCCTTACAAAGTTATGCTATATCATCTCATCATAATGTTATTAGTAATACAAAGATATTTAATACAATTCTTGATTGTGTACAAGATACTATAGAAGAAAGTAATGAAAAGCAACTTTTTTTAAAAAGAAAATCTAACTAAAAACAAGGAATTAACCCTTGTTTTCTTTATTTGAATTAAATACTTTACTTAGTTTTTCTTTAATTTGATCTTTAGTAAATGGCTTTGTTATATAGTCGAAAAATCCAAGAGAAATATATTTTTCTTGAGCACCTGAGACTGCATCAGCAGTTAGCGCAATAACAGGAATTTTAAACTCAGGTATTTCTTGCAATTTATTATATGTTGTTTCTCCACTCATATCAGGCATCATAATATCCATTAAAATTACGTCAAATTTTTCACCCTGTTTAATTTTTTCTATACATTGTTCTCCACTACTACTTTCATCGACTATAATTCCTAAACTCTCTAAATGCTTTCTAGCTACTTTTATATTTAATTTATTATCATCTACAACTAATATTTTTTTATTACTAAATTGTTTTTCATCTATATTACTTGAAGTTTGAGAATTTAGATTAGTTTGTTGTGAAACTTCAGGTGTTGGATTTACCATTTTACTTATTTTTTGTGGAATTTGGACCATAAATATTGAACCTTGCCCATATTGAGATTGAACATTGATGTGTCCTCCCATCATTTCAACTAAAGATTTAGTAATTGCAAGTCCAAGACCAGTTCCCTCTACTGTCGTAGTTCTTTCAACACCAAGTCGTTCAAATCTAGAAAATAATTTATTGATATTTTCTGCCTTGATACCGCGTCCTGTATCTTGTACACTTATCATTAACATACATGTATTATTTTGATTAATACATTTTGTAGTTAAAGTAATTGTACCCCTTTCTGTATACTTAATAGCATTCGTAAGTAAGTTATTGACTATTTCTTTTAAATGACCTTTATCACCTAATAATTCATAAGGAATATCAGGAGCAAAGCTCATTTTGAATTCTATTTCTTTTTCTCCAATTCTTGTTGAAGTAACACGTGCCATTTTTGTGATTTCTTCTACATAATTATATGCTACCTCTACTATTTCCATTTTTTCACTTTCAATTTTATTAATATCTAATATATTTCCAACAATTTCAAGTAATGTTTGAGAGGCATTTTGGATATCTTCAGTATCTTCAACAACTTCTTTTGGAACTTGTTCTTTATAACTTGCAATATCTTCTGATAAACCTACTATAGCATTAAGTGGTGTTCTAATCTCATGAGACATACTAGATAAAAAGTCACTTTTAGCCCTATTGGCTTTTTCGGCTTGTTCTTTCGCTAGTTCTAGTTCTCTTAACATCTTTAAATCTGGATTTTCGATTGTATGATACATCAAATATATTATAATACCAAAAACAGCATTAGATAGTAACATATTAGGATATATATTTTGTATAATACCCACAGCTATTAATAAAATAATAAGTGCAACTATTGGTATATAACCTTTTTTATGAATATCTTTAATATGTAATAAAACTAAAATAGACATTATAACAATATATATACCTAAAGTAATAAATACTATATCTACTGCTGGACCTGATGTATATTTTGAGTCACCTATAGAATTAAATTTAATTGGTGATAGTAATATCATTACACAAATCAAACAATTTATAAAAACGTGAGTATAATGAAGTAATTTATATTTATTAATATTTTCTTCCTCTGTCATATTAACATCAAATGTTGTTATTGCAAATGTATAAGTCATAAAAACTGCCAGCCATAATATAAGGCAATTTAAAAAAAGTTTTTGAATTATTGTACCTATAACATCAATATTAACAGTAAATACAATTAATAACTCCATAATCATTGACAATATAGAAGCAATTAATAATCTTTTAAAAATTCTATTTTCAACCTTATTTATTTTATCTTTTTTAAAAAATATAATCGTAGTCATAATTGTATAAAATAAGGCAGATACCGTTAAATATATAGTTCCTTTCATAATACCACATCCTTATCTACATTGTATCATAAAAAGTTGTATTTTCACATTAAATTTAATTCATAGAATAGACGTAATAAACTATTTTTGAAGATTATCTTCATTTTATAAATGAATTAATTGTCTTGAAGAAATATTGCACTTTCATAATAAAAAATCAAGGGTTTACATAGTGTTTCTTCATTAGACCCTCGATTTTTATTAGTTTAGTTTTTTATTTGAAATTTCATATTTAAAATTCATATCATACCAGAGTTTCCATTATTTTTTTACTAAAGTTGTGCCATTTTGCTCACTTACTTTTTTATTACCTAATTCTTCAAGTTTTCTAAAATCATATTTTCCATTTGATGTATATGGCATTTTATCAATTTGCTCAAAATAAGATGGTACTTCATAATCAGGCAATTCTTCTTCACATAACGTTTTAATTTCGTCATATACGTCATTTATGGATAAATTATTTTCTAATTCCATAAAAGCCATAGGAACACTTAGTGATTTTTCATCATCTACACCAATCACAACGCATTCTTTTACATAAGGCGAAGACATTATAACATCTTCAATAGTATCTGGTGCAATTTTAAATGCTTCTTTTCTTATTAATCTTCTATTTCTTCCTTTTGGAATTATGTATCCTTCTGGATCAACTATACATAGATCTCCAGTTTTAACCCATTGTTTATTATTTTCATCTATTTCCTTAATTTTTTTTGTTTCTTCTTCATTATTTAAATATTCAACAAATAAATTATCAGATGAAACATATAATTCACCAAGTTCGCCATCTTTTACAGTTTGACCAGTTTCTGGATTAACTAATTTAATGTCAACTCCCTTCATTGGAACTCCAATGCTTCCAGGTTTATTCGCAAATAATGGAGATACAATTGTTGCACCTAAACATTCATTATTTCCGTATCCATTAACAATAGATTTATCAAATAATTGTTGCATTTCAATTAGCTCTTCCGAACTAATCTTATCTCCACCTGAAACGAAAGCCTTTACTCTATCTATTCCTTTTAGTACTCTATTTAATTCTTTTAAATTCTTTTTAAGTTCATTTTTTGAATTTTTATCACTACAATTTTGCATTTTATCAATATTGCTTCTTAATTTCTTTATTTGTTCACATATATATCTATAATGTAATGGTGCTGCTAACGGCAAATCAAATTTTCCTAAATCATTATATACAGTATTTTCATCAACAAATGGTGTCATTTCTGCTTTCATTGTAAATGCCATACTGCTGTAAATTGAATTACCAAGACCATATATTATAAATGGCGGAACTGCTACATACATTGTATTCCCTTTATAAAATGGTAGATCTAAATATGCCATTTTTTGTACTTCTGAATTAAAATTATATTCAGTATGAACTATTTGTTTAGATTTTCCCGTACTTCCACTTGATTGTACTATAAGTGAATGTCTATCTTTTTTAAAATCAATAGGACTGACATTAACCGCATGTTTTCCCTCTTTAATAAAATCAGAAAATTTAACAAATTTATTATCATTTGGAATGATAATTTTCTTACCTTCTTTTTTATCTTTTAAATTTGCAAGAGTTTTTACTATCGGATTTAAATAATCCTTTGGTGAACATACTACTACTCTTTCCGAATTAATATCATCAGCTATTTTTTCAATTAATGGCAATAAATCCTCAAATACAACTACAACTTTACAATTACCATTATTTATGTAATTAATTAAATCTTTTTCTTTTGCTCTTAAGTCAATCCATGACATAGTAGCACCAATTTTACTTAATGATAATAAACATTGTTGTACTAATGGCATACATATAGTTAAAATTGCTATATTATCTCCTTCTTTTACTCCCATAGCGACAAATGAGTTAGCTAAGTCATCAGACGATTCGAATAATTCTTTATATGTCATAGAAGAACCCATAAATCCAGTTGCTTCCAAGTCCAAATCATTTTTAGCTTCATCTGTAACTAATTGATACATCGTTTGTTCAGTATTAAACTTCTTTATTGGTTTTTCTCTCCAAACATTATTTTTCATAAATATT
This sequence comes from uncultured Bacilli bacterium, assembly GCA_947624535.1. Lineage (GTDB taxonomy): Bacteria > Bacillota_I > Bacilli_A > RF39 > UBA660 > UMGS995. Next base: position 169 of record CANQKU010000046.1, on the reverse strand, counting down.
TCCTCCTAAAAATTTAATTATTTTTTGTACTGCTGATTTAGTGACTATGATACCACAAACAGTAGAAATGTCAATATATTAAAATAATTTGTTAATTTTATACAATACATAGTGACCCCCGGTTATTATGTATTTTTTAGTAATAAGTAGTATAATATGAGGTCAGAGA
>CANQKU010000045.1 GCA_947624535.1 uncultured Bacilli bacterium | reverse complement strand
GTTGATCCTATTTGTGATAGTACAAAATATAGTTTAACAAGAGGGCCAGTAAAAGCAAGGATGATAACAATTCAAGAGGTCAATAAAGTAGGTTGTACTTATAGTAATAAAACTTGTCCAGTATGGATGTATAATTACTTAAGCAATTCTACAAGTTATGGAGGAACAGACAATGACTCAGCGGAGTCTTATTATTGGACTATGTCGGCCGCTTCTTATAGCTCTGACGACGCGTGGTATGTTAGCTTTCGCGGCTACGTGGGCAACGACGGCTACAACACTTCCTACGATTTTGGGGTTCGTGCAGTAGTAGTCATCTCCAAATAATATTGATAAAAAACTAACTAATAAGATGAAAAGACTAAATGAAAGTCTTTTTTCTTTGACAAAATTGATATTTTTTAGTATAATAGGTGCGATTTGAAAGGGGTTAGGTTATGATAACTTTAGAAGAGATTAATGACTTATTAATTGATTTTTTACCATATGAAATAGATGATGATTATATTAAAACTTTACTTGAAGATATAGCTAAAGCTAAAATATTAAAAAAGAAAGATATTCCATTTTATAAATCTTTTAATTATTATGAAATTATTGATGATAAATTAGGAATAGAAATTATTAGAAAAATGATTAGTTATTATAAAGAAAAAGATAGAAATCTTTCTTTAAATGCTTCAGTTGTACTTAGTTATTTAAATAATTATAAATATTATTATGATATGGATGAAAAAATTAATGATTTAGAAAAGTTTATATTAGAATATACTTATCAAGATTGTTCTAAAAATTATTTAGATTATGTTATTAAAAAGTGTGATACTTTAAGAAAAAAACGTGTAACTGATAAAGATTTTGACTATGAAAAAGAAAGAAATCTTAATAAATTTGAACAATATTGTGCTAAAGAAGCTGATATTTGTTTAGAAGATGCTAAAGCTATATTTGATGTTGCTACTAAGAAGAATGATACTTTTGACTTATTAGGACAAAACTTAGGTGTTTCAGTAGCTTCATATACCAATAAATGGTATCAGTTAAATGAAATATTTTCTAAGATGGATTTAGGTTTAGTAGATGAAGATAATAGATGCCAAAGTTATGGTCTAATATTAAATATTTTACCAAATTACTTAAGTCTTAATAAAACATTAGAATTACTAGCTAAAGATTTTTCTAAAGACTTTGATATGCAAGAAAGATATAGTAGACTTATTTCTAGATTTTTAAAATGTAGGAAAGAGTTAAATAACTTAATAAGTGAGTTAAATCTTTCTAATTATAAAGAAGGTATAAAAAATATTCAAGATATATTTCAGGTTAATTTATCAGTAATTTGTAATAATTTTTATTTAGATAAAGAAGTAAAGAAGAAAGTTAAAGTATTAAAAGATGAAGAAATTTTAAAAAATAGAATTGATATAGCTTTAAAAAATATAGAAGTTTATTTAGAAGGTGACTTATCATTAAAAGAATATCTAGAGGTTATGGATATTACTTATTATCAATTTAGTGAGTATTTGAAATTATTATCTAAAAGTGGTGAGAAAACTATAGTTGATAGTGTTAAGTTTAAATATTTAAATGACTATGAAATTACTACTAGTGACTTGCCTGAATTAATTAAGGATACTTCTAGTAAAATAGAAAATCAACAATTTAATTTATTAGAATATTATTTAAAGACAAAATTATCATTAAATGAATTAGTTGCGGTTGCTTTAAAGACAAATTATAATAGTAAAGCAATGGTGATTAACCAGTATTTAAAGACTCATGAGAATATATTTTTACCATATCAAGAAAAAGACTATGTTGATCATTACTGGCTTAATGGGGAAGTATTTGCTAAAGATAAAAGTGACTATATGATAAATTATTTGAAAAAAGAAGAAATTCCTGCGATTGTTGGAACTGTCACACCAATTATTAATAAAATATTACGTAAGGAACCCCTTCCTCATAGAAATAGGGATAGTTTTAAAAAAAGTTGTTGACAAACGTTAAAAAGTTGCATATAATTATAACAGTCAAGAAAAAGGAAAGAGATTTATATCCACCTGATTGCCAAGTAGCGATAGGTAAATGCCTAAGAAAATTAATAATACTTTATTAGGTCAAGTGGGTATAGATATATCCACTTTTCTTAATTTATGGAGGTGTTAGTTATCGCAAAGAATAATGATAACTTGATGATTAACGATCAAATTAAAGCACGTGAAGTATTAGTGATTGGACCAAATGGAGAACAAGTTGGAATTAAATCTATTGAGGATGCTCGTACTTTAGCAACTTACGCATCACTAGATTTAGTTTTAATTAGTCCTAATGCCAATCCACCAGTTTGTAAAGTAATGGATTATAATAAGTTCCGTTATGAAAAACAAAAGAAAGCTAAGGAAGCATTAAAAAAGCAAAAGGCAAATATGTCTGAGTTGAAAGAGTTTAGATTATCTCCAGTAATCGACGTTGGAGATTTTGAAACAAAATTAAGAAATGCTACCAAATATTTACAAAAAGGTGATCGAATTAAGCTAACCGTTCGCTTTAAAGGTCGCCAAATGGCACATACTGAATTAGGAAAAGACGTTCTTTTACGTTTCGCTGATCGAGTTAAAGATTATGCTATTGTAAAAGATCAACCAAAACTTGATGGTAGAGTAATGACTATGATGTTAGATCCAAAAAAAGATAAGTAATAGGAGGAGTTAAATATGCCAAAAATTAAAAAACATAGTGGATGCGCTAAAGTATTTAGAACAAACAAAAATGGTGTAAGTAAAATTGGAAAGCCAAGTAGTAGACATAATACTGGAAAGAAATCTGCTAAATTCAATCGTAATAGTAGAAAGGGATCTACTTTATCTAAAGCAGATCATAATAGATTAAAAAATGTAATCTAGTAGATTAGAAGAAGGAGGAATAAATTATGGCAAGAGTAAAAAATGGAGCAGTTACAAAAGCTCGTCATAAAAAAGTATTAAAACAAGCAAAAGGTTACTTTGGTAGTAAACATAGATTATATAAAACTGCTAAAGAACAATTGATGCATTCTGGTCAATATGCATTTAGAGATAGAAAACAAAGAAAAAGAGATTTTAGAAAATTATGGATTACTAGAATTAATGCTGCTTGTAGACAAAATGGAATTAGTTATTCTAGATTTATTGAAGGATTAACTAAAGCAGGTGTAGAAGTAAACCGTAAAATGTTATCTGAGATTGCTATCCAAAATCCAGATGCTTTCGCTGAATTAGTAAAAGTAGCTCGTGATGGAAAAGCAGGAAAGATTAAAAAGAATGAAAAATTAGTTAATGAAGAAGTAACAATTGAAGCTAAAAATGCTAAAGAAAAACCTGTTAAAAAAGATACTTCAGCTAAGGCTTCAACTAAAACTGAAACCAAAAATAATGATACTAAAAAAGAAGTAGAAGATTTATCTAAATTAACTTTAGCTGAATTAAAAGAAAAAGCTAAAGCTGCTAAAGTTAAAGGATATTCTACAATGAAGAAGCAAGATTTAATTGATGCTTTAAAATAAACATATTAGTGAATTTATTTAACCGAGTGCCTAAGGGTGGTAAATATTAGAAACTAATAGAAGATAAAACGAAAAGGAGAAAAATATGACAGTAATTTCAATGAATTATTTATTAGAAGCTGGTGTTCACTTTGGACACCAAAAAAGAAGATGGAACCCAAAAATGAAGGAATACATCTATACAACTAGAGATGATATTTATATTATCGATTTAGCAAAAACTGTAAAAAAATTAGAAGAGGCATATGAGGCTTTAAAACAAATCGCTGCTGATGGTGGTAAAATTTTATATGTTGGTACTAAAAAACAAGCTCAAGAAGCAGTAGAAGAAGCTGCTACTAGAACAAATATGTATTTCATGAATGAAAGATGGCTTGGGGGAACTCTAACTAATTTTAAAACTATTAGAAGTAGAATTAGACGTTTAGAAGAAATTGAAAAACAAGAAAGTGATGGTACTTTTGACTTATTACCTAAGAAGGAAGTAATTCATATTAAAAAAGAATATGATAAATTAAATAAGAATTTACGTGGTATTCGTGAAATGAAAAAACTTCCTCAAGCTTTGATAATTGTTGATCCTCGTAAAGAAGAAAATGCTATTAAAGAAGCACATATTTTAGGTATTCCAGTATTTGGAATTGTCGATACAAACTGTGATCCAGACGTTGTTGACTATGTCATTCCTGGAAATGATGATGCTGTACGTGCTGTTAAATTATTAATCGGAGCTCTTGCTAATGCGATAGCAGAAGTAAATGGTAATGAAATAATTGACTACGTAAGTGAAGATGATAAGAATAAAGATGCTAAAAAACAAGCTAAGAAAGAACAAGTTAAAGTAGAAGAAAAGACTGAAAAGAAAGAGGTTAAACCTCAAGTAAAAGAAGAAAAAGTAGAAGTTAAAACTGAAGAAAAAAAGGTTGATACTAAAAAAGAAGTAGAAGATTTATCTAAATTAACTTTAGCTGACTTAAAAGCCAAAGCAAAAACTGCTGGAGTTAAGGGATATTCTACAATGAAAAAACAAGATTTAATTGATGCATTAAAATAGTTTATAAAAAAGGAGGGTGGTGGCTATAATCACCTTCTTTTGTATATAAAATAAAAAGAAAGTTTAGGAGGATTAATATGTTTAAAGCAAGTGACGTAAAAGAATTAAGAGAAAAAACAGGGGCTGGAATGCTTGACTGTAAAAAAGCATTAGAAGCTACTTCAGGGGATATGGAAAAAGCTATTGACTGGCTAAGAGAAAAAGGTATTGCTAAAGCAGCTAAAAAAGAAGGACGTGTAGCAGCTGAGGGATTATGTGAAATTGTTACAAATCAAAATAATGCTGTTATATTAGAGGTAAACTCTGAAACAGATTTTGTTGCTCAAAATGAAGAATTTGTAAGTTTTGTTAAATATTTAGCTCAAGTTATTTTAGATCATGACTTTACTACTAATGAAGAAGTTTTAAATTATACTGATGAGGGTGAGACTGTTCAAGATAAGTTAGTAGCTAAAATTGCTAAAATCGGAGAAAAAATTGACTTTAGACGTTTCAAAAAAGTTGAAAAGAAAGATAACGAAGTATTTGGTACATATAAACATATGGGAGGAAAAATTGGAGCTTTAGTAGTTTTAGCTGATACTACTGAAGAAGTTGCTAAAGACGTTGCTATGCACATTGCCGCAATGGCTCCAACTGCTATTACTCGTGATGAAGTACCACAAGATTTATTAGAAAGAGAATCTCATATCATTAAAGAGCAAGTATTAGCTGAGGGAAAAAGTGAAGAAATCGCTTCTAAAATGGTAACTGGAAGATTAAATAAATTTTATAAAGAAATTTGTTTAGAAGAACAACCATTTATTAAAGAAAATTCTTTAACTGTTAAAGATTATGTTGAAAATAATGGTGGTAAGATTATTTCTATGGTAAGATTTGCTGTAGGAGAAGGAATTGAAAAAGTAGAAGAAGATTTTGCTCAAGAAGTAATGAACCAAGTAAATGGAAATTAAAAAAATGAAAAAAAGTAGTATTTTTACTTTAGTTTTAATTCTTATGTTTTTTCTAACTGGCTGTTCAATTAAAAAAGTACAAGAATTAACAGATGCTGAAAAATTTGCTAAAGAATTTAACATATCTAAAGAAAATCCATTTGTCTATACAACAATTGACCATATAATAAATATATTTGAAAATAATGGAAAAGCAATTATATTTTTTGCTAATTCAGATGATGAGGGTTCTATCCAAGCAGCTACTTATATTACAAATCTTTCTAAAACTTTAGGAATTAAAAAAATATATTACTATAATCCTAAAAAACTAGAAGATAAAAACCCTAAAAAATATAAAAAATTACTTAGTTATATGGAAAATAGTTTAGAAGATGATGAATTATTACTACCTACCTTATGTTCTTTAGTAAATGGAAAAATTATAAATTATAGTAATAGTTTTTCAAATGAAGATGAACTTTCAGAAGAATATTTAACTAAAAAAATTATTAAACAAATAAAAAATAAATATGAAGAAATATTAACATATCAAGAAGAAAAAGTCTCAGATTAGGTTATGAGACTTTTTCTCTTGCTCTTGATTTTTAACATTTATAATTATATAATAAGAATGTATAAGAATAGGAGAATAAAAATGGAAAAAGAAAATGATAAATTAAATGATATGAGTGAAACATTTATAGCTGAAGTTGGACAAAAGTCAGCTATCGCAAGTAATTTTGATGAGACTTCACCAATTGAAAAAGTTGATAATAATGAACCCGTTACTAGTTCAAATAAGTTAGATAATACTACTGATCTTTCAACCCCACCAGTAGAAAAGCCACCTAAAAAGAAAAAATCTCATCCATTTTTAATTATATTACTTATGATATTTTGTTTAACCCTTGGTGCTTTTGCATCATACTATTATTTTGAAATTTTTAATAGTAAAAGTAGTGATCCTAAAAAGACAGTAACTAAGGAGGCTAAAGAAAAAGACGAAGAATTAAATCCAGATGGCTATTTTGTTAATGACTTAATTAATAGATATGACTTTTATGAGGCATCAAATATAGAAATTTATACTAATTTATATAGTAAAGAAAAACTAGATATTGAGAGTTTTCCAATTGAAGATGCTAAATATTTAGCTGCTAGAGAAGCTCTTAATATGAATAAAATTAAAGGTAATTTAACTTTTACAAGTGATGAATTTCATCAAGCTATGAAAAAATTATTTGGTACAAAGCTTAGTGTTGGCGATGGAGATATTTTAAAAAGTGCTAATTCTGATATAGTAATGTTCAGTTTTGATAGTACTAATAATGTCTATCAATATAAAGATGTAGATACCACCTCTAGTGATACTTCTTATACAATGGAGAGAAAAATACTTAAATCAGTTAAAACTGATACTAAGTTAACTATTACAGTAGCAGTTGCTATATTAGATACTGAAAAAGGTCAAGTATATAAAGAATTAACGGTAAAAGATACAGGTGAGCTTGAGGCATCTTCTCCAATAGAGGGAATTAACGCTGAGGTATTTGACATTAGTCAAAATTATGAGACTTTAAATCAATATCAATATACATTTGACTATGATAGTGAAAATGATAATTATATATTAAATCGAATTGAGCTAGTAAAGTAGAAAAATTTCTACTTTTTCTTTCTTTTCTAAAATGAATATATTATAATGATACTAAGGAGAGATGAATATGAGTGATACAATTATTTTAGAAATTACTGAAAAAATGGATAAATCAATGGAGTCATTTATACAACGATTAAAAACTGTTAGAGCAGGAAGAGCTAATCCTTCTAGTTTAGATGGAATAATGATTAATTATTATAACTCTTTAACACCTCTAAAACAGTTAGCAACTATTTCAGTACCAGAAGCTACTCAATTATTAATTAAACCATTTGATAAAGGGTGTCTAAAAGATATAGAAAAAGCAATCTTCGAATCTAATTTAGGATATACCCCAAATAATGATGGAGAAACTATTCGTATTGTTATACCTGCTTTAACTGAAGAGCGAAGAAAAGAATTAACTAAACAAGTTAAAGCAATCGCAGAAGATGCTAAAGTATCTATTAGAAATATTAGACATGAGGGTATTGAAAAATCTAAAAAACAAGAATTACCTGAAGATGAAGAAAAAAATATCGAAAAAGAAATTCAAAATTTAGTAAATGAATATAATAAAAAAATAGAAGTAGCTCTAAAAGAAAAAGAACAAGAATTATTGACTGTTTAAAAAATTAAAATAATTATACCAAATTTTACTCTTTTGTGGTATAATACGAATATCGACGCTGATTAAGAAGTAGTAATAAATGATACTTTAAAAGAGACTTTGTGGTAGGTGTGAACAAAGAAAGTTAGTTTATGAATTCGTCTTAGGAGTCCTTATTAATAGTAAGCGTATTATCTTGCGTTAAAAGATGAAAGTGTATAGAATAACTATAAATTAAGGTGGTACCACGGATTATTATTCGCCCTTAGCTTATAGTTATTTTTTATTTAGAAAGGAGAAATTTATGTATAATCAAAAAGTAAAAGATATTTTAGAATTGTTAGAAAAAGATCAATTAGAAGTTAAAGATTTAAAACAATTAAATGATATGAAGGTTAAATATTTAGGTAAAAAAGGATTAATTACTGGCTTAAATCAATTAATTAAAGATATTCCAAATGAAGAGAAAAAAGAGTTTGGTCAAAGTATTAATTTAGTTAAAAAATCTTTTGAAGAGTTCTATGAGACGAAGAAATGTGAATTAGAAGATGCTGAGTTACAAAAGAAATTAGAAAGTGAAAAAATAGATATTAGCTTACCTAGTAATAAAGTTAAAAGAGGTAGTAAGCATCCTGTTAATTTGATGATTGAAAAAATTGAGGATTTATTTGTATCTATGGGATATGACGTAGTAACAGGACCTGAATTAGAAACTGATGAATTTTGTTTTGAAAGATTGAACTTACCAAAAGGACACCCTGCTCGTGATATGCAAGATAGTTTTTATATTACTGATGAATATTTA
>CANQKU010000044.1 GCA_947624535.1 uncultured Bacilli bacterium | reverse complement strand
CCAATTGCTGCTAGATGCACTGTTTTTGCTGAAAGTGACTTAGTTCATAAAGCTCAAATGGGTTATGAGAAAAAAGATATAATAGCTGGTTTATGTAAAAGTGTAGCTCAAAACTATCTTAATAATGTAGCTAAGGGTAAAAAGATTAAATCCCCTATTATTTTTCAAGGTGGGGTTAGTAAAAATATTGGGGTCAAACGTGCTTTTGAGGAATTGCTTTCTACTGAGATTATTACTGATCCTAACGGACATTTAATGGGCGCTATTGGAGTTGCGGTCTTATCTAAAAAAGAAAAAGAAGTTGATTTTGACTTTACTATAGCAGACTATGACTTTGAAACTAAAAGCAACTTCTGTGATGGGTGTCCTAATCAGTGTGAAGTAATATTTGTCCAAAAAAATAAAGAAGTCATTGACTCTTGGGGTAATAGGTGTGAACGTGGAAACAAAATAATCAGCACATAAAAGATACTGATTATTTTTTTAATTCTAAATATTCTTCATAAGTCTTTTTTCTATCGGTAATAGTTCCATCTTCATTAATTTCAATAATTCTATTAGCTACCGTAGAATTTAGTTCATAGTCACGAGTAGTAAAAATAATTTCTCCTTGGAATTTTTCCATACCCTTATTTAATGAGGTAATACTTTCCAAATCCAAATGATTAGTTGGCTCATCTAGTACTAAAAAGTTAGGTTCTTCTAACATAATTTTAGATAACATACAACGAGCTTTCTCTCCACCTGATAAGACAGAGACACTTTTAAAAACGTCTTCTCCAGAAAATAACATTCTTCCTAAAAAACTACGCAAGATACCCTCATCTTTAATATCATAATACATACCAAGCCATTCCATAATATTTTTAGAAGTATCAAAATATGAAGTATTATCCTGAGGTAGATATCCATAATTAATTGTCTTACCCCACTCAATCATACCCTTATAATTTTTATCTTTACCACATAATATATCAAAAAGTGCTGTTTTTACAAAGTCATCTTTAGCAATAATAGCAACCTTATCTCCTTTTAAAATAGTAAATGAGACTTTATTTAATATCTTTTTACCATCAACTTCTTTAGTTAGAGAAGTAACTTTTAGTATTTCTTTACCACTTGGCTTTTCAATTTTAAAATCTATATATGGATACTTTCTAGAAGATGGAACAATTTCATCTAATTCAATTTTTTCAAGCATTTTCTTTCGAGATGTAGCTTGACGAGATTTAGACGCGTTAGCAGAAAATCTAGCAATAAATGATTGCAATTCTTTTATCTTTTCTTCTTTCTTTTTATTAGAGTCTCTCATTTGTTTTTGTAATAATTCACTAGACTCATACCAAAAATCATAATTACCAATATATAGTTTAATTTTTACATAGTCAATATCTAGAATATGAGTACAAACATTATTTAAAAAATGACGATCGTGGCTTACTACAATTACAGTGTGTGGAAAGTTAATTAAAAATTCTTCTAGCCAGTTTATCGCAGCTAAATCCAAACTATTGGTAGGTTCATCTAAAAGTAAAATATCAGGATTACCAAATAAAGCTCCAGCTAATAAAACTTTTACACGATCTTTTACGGGTATTTCTTTCATTAAAGCATAGTGAAAAGTTTGATCAACACCCAAATTATTAAGAAGCGTTGCGGCATCACTTTCCGCATTCCAGCCATCTAAATCCATAAATTCAGCTTCTAAATTAGCAAGTTTCATGCCATCTTCATCACTAAAGTCAGTATGAGAATACAATTCATTTTTTTCTTCAATAATTTGATAAAGACGTTCATTTCCCATAATAACAACATCAATTACTCTCATCTCATCATATTGATAATGATCCTGTTTCAATATAGAAAGTCTCTCACCCTTAGTCATAATAACTTCGCCAGTAGTAGTTTCAACTTCACCTGATAAAATCTTTAAAAATGTAGATTTACCACTTCCGTTAGCGCCAATCAAGCCATAACAATTACCACTAGTAAGTTTTAAATTAACATCTTCAAATAAAGTTCTTTTTCCAAATTTTAAACTAACATTATTTAACTGTAACATAACTATCACCTCTAAACACTCTAAAATTTTACCAGAACAAAAATGATTTATAAATAAATCATGCCCAAATCTCACGATTTGGATTTTCTTCTTCACTGGGTAATTTCTACCCTCCAAAGACCAATCTCCGATAGTCGCTACCGTACTTATTTTTTTTGATTTATTTTTTTAAACTATTTGTTCTATATATTTTCTTATCCCCTCCATTAGTATATTTACACTTGCATTTATATCCCTATCTAATTCATTTTTACATTCTTCGCATATAAAACTTCTTATTTTTAAATCTTTTAATTCTTTTTTTCTATTTCCACATACACTACATATTTGACTGCTTGGATAATATGTATTTATCTTTATTAACCTCTTATTATTCCATAAACATTTATATTCCAGTTGTCTTTTTATCTCATATAATGAACTATTTACTATATATTTTCTAAAACGATGCTTAGTTTCTTCAATCATATCTTTTACTTTTAATGTTTCACATGCGATTATATCATTTTCTTTTACTAAATTACTTGTTATTAAATGGGTATAATATTTTCTTGCATTTCTTAATTTTTCATAATTTCTTTGTAATTTTTTTATTATTTTTTCTCTATTTTTACTTCCTCTCATACTTCTAGATAATGCTTTATTATATCCTTTTATCTTTCTTTCATATTTCTTTATATTTTCTATTGCCTTATATTTTACACCATTACTAGTTATTACCAAATCTTTTACACCTAAATCTATTCCTGTTATATACTTTGGACAAAATTGTTCTAGTTCTATTTCTTCTTCTACACATATACTTACATAATATTTACCTGCTACTTTACTTACTGTTGCATTAAATATTTTAAATGGAAATTCTAATAATTTTCTATATCCTCTAAATTTTATATTACCTATTTTAGGTAATTTTATTTTTCTATTTATTAAATCTACTTTTATATTAGAATAACTTTTATCTTTATATGTACTTCTTATACAACAAGTTCTATATGTACTATTATAATTTTTCTTTTTAAATTTAGGATGCCCACTACCATTATAAAAGTTTATATATGCTCTATCTAAATCTTCTAATGAAGTTCTCAAAGCACAACTATCTACTTCTTTTAGCCATGGATATTCTATCCCTAAAAGTAATAAATCTTGCTTCATATCTTTTAAAGATAAATTTTTTTGATTTTTATAAAGTTCTTCTTTTTTGTTTAAATAATAATTATAAACAAAACGACTACTACCAATACACTTATTAATTAATATTTTTTGTTCTTCAGTTGGATAAAGTCTAAACATATATGCTTTATTAATTATCATGTATATCCCCCCTAACAACTTCATTATAAGTCAAACATTAGTTTTGGTCAATAGCTTATTTTAATTTTTTCTAAAAAATTATTTATAAGGAGGAAATTCCTTATAAAAAAAAGAAAGAATGACAAGGTTCTTTCCTTATAAATTTAAGTTATATCAAAAACTTAAACGCTTAACATTTTAAATATATAATTATTTACTTATTTCTTTTTTAAATGTTTATCTTTAGTATCTAAATCTGGTAAATTTAAATTTCTTAGAGTAGTATCACTTAGATTTGGAAAATCATTATTAATGTTTTCTAAATCCTTTGAATTATCATTATTTTCATCCATGAAGTTAAAACCTAAAATTTCTTTATAAATTTTTTTATCTTCTTCACTACACCCAATTGAAGTAAAATAATTATCTAATTTATTTGATTTATATAATTTTTTTAACTTATTTTTATGTTTTAGGCAATAAGCAAGATTATAACTAGAGTCAGTTAATTCATAAAGATAATCTTCAATACTTTGAACACCAATTGGTTCTTTCTCTATTATATTACTACACTTACTAGATTTATCTTCTTTTAATTTATCAATTTCTTTGTCAACTTGTTCAAATTTTCTTTTATAATATTTTGTAATTAACTCTGAGGATTTTTCTTCTTTTTTATATCTTATAATAGTACTATTTTTAATAAGATTAATTAAAACTGGCATAGTAAGTGTAATAGCAGTATTAAGACTAACTGCTAATGGTGTTTTTGGTAAGACTGATAGACATGTAATAAAGTTTATTAGGAAAACACCATATGATATATACATTGTTGAGTCAAGACTATCTTCTAAATAGTCAATATGCTCAAGTAGTTCAAGAGAATTACTTTGTTCAGTAGCTAAAATACCATCTAAAACTTCAAGGTAATTTTCAAGCATTAAAATCTCATCTATATTAGCATTAGCTTCTCTAATTTCTTCTAGATTATCTTTAACATCATAGATTTTTACTAAACCATTTTCTAAAACATATTCTTTATGCATAACTAATCATCCTCTATTCTTTAATATTTTTAATAGCTAAGTATAATACATAAACACCTAATGAGAAAACCCAAATCCCTACACCATATTGCCACATAGAAGAAGTAGACATAGTATCTGGAACATTAACTATTGTTATACCATCAACATTATTATTGTTATTGTTAGTTATAGGTGTTGCTTCATTAATAGTATCTTCTACTGAATTATTATTTGAATTACTATTATTTGAATTTTCAACTTCATCATCATTATTTTCTTCATCATTACTATCATTCTCAGGTGGATTTACAACTTCGTCTCCATTATTATTATCACCAGGATTAGTTTCATCTTCCGAAGTATTTTGATCATCTCCACCAGTACTTGGCTCATCTCCACCTATGCTTGGGTCATCTCCTCCAATACTTGGCTCATCTCCACCAGTACTTGGGGTATCTTCGCTTGGTGAAGAACTACTAGATTTATTAATCTTAATTTCTAGTTCATAGCTTACTTTATTAAGGTCAGAGTCTTGGATTTCATAAGAAACTTTATATACACCTGCCTTATTATTATCCAAATTCGTTTCAATTTTAGTATTTTCACTATTTAAATCAATTACCCCATCTTCATTATCAGTAACCTCAATTAAAGAATATAAGTCAATTTGTTGAGCTTGGTCATACTCTAACTTACCTACTGTTTTAACAGTTGGAATACCTCCTTGTTTAACTTTAGTAATTAATTCATTATACTTTTCTTGATCTTCTTCATTTAATAATTGATATAGATAAATCATATGAGATTTTTCAGTAAAGTTAATTGTTCTATTTTCTAATTCTTCTTTAGTAACACGTTCTTGATAAGCATCTAATTCACTCATGATTTGACTTCTTAATGTTTGATAAGCTAACTCATGAGCAGTATCCTCATTCATACCCTCCATAATAATACCATCTTCAATAACAATATAATTAGTAGTTAAAGTAGTTGGTACATATTCTATAACTTCTTCATTATTTAATACATTCATCCATTTAACTTTATTTTGATAATTAGAATGAGTAACTTCTATTGTATATCCAGGCTCTAAATTTACTTCATATGGATCTTTATGAAAATTAAAATATATTCCATTAGATGAAGCATTACCTAACTCATCATAACCTTTTACTTCTTCACTAACTAATCTTTTTTGTTTATCATAAATTCTTACAGAAGCTTCAGAAATATTAGAAAAACCAGCTTGTCCAAACTCAATTTTAGCAGTCTTATAGTGATTAGAAAAAGTTAATTTATATCCATAAGTATTATAAGTACCTTGTAAGATAAAAGATAAATAATTACCATAGTCAATATCAGTTAATTTTTGATAAGAATACTCATATGTTAAATCTTTTCCCTCTTTAACTAAAATATTCATTCTATTTTGAAGATAATCATTTAAAATAGGCATTTGAATATCATAAGATCCAACATTTAAATCTTTAATAGTTACCTCATTAGAAGTAATTTTTTCTTTTCTAATAATTTTATCTTGATCTTTAATAATTAACTCTTTTCCCTTAATTTTTTCTAAGTCATCTATATTAATTTTTATAGTAGCATTTCCAACTATATTATATTTATTATAAGTTTCATTATCTACTAATCTATATTTTAATTTATTTTCACTATCAGTAGTAATTTTTGATAAAGTATCTTCACTTACCATGTCTTTTAAAATTGTTAATGTTTGGTATCCTCTACTATAAATATCTTCTTTTACGTCATCAGAAATTGTTAAATTCCATGCTTCCATATAAGGGATAATATTTACATTATATATCTCTGCGATAGCTTGAACATAAATATCTTGATTAGCATTTTTATTAGGAATTTTTCCTGCTTCTAACTTCTCACGATACCAACTAAATATTTTAGAGTAAGTTGTACCACCTTCAAAGTAGTCAAATAAGTTAACAATCATATATAATCTATCAGAAACGTCAAGTTCTGTGAAAAGTTTTCCTGCTAATCTATCTTTATTTTTATTATCTTCAATTTTAGATAGTTCACCTAGCCAGTCTCCAGGATGGAAATAAATATCCTTATCAATTTGAATATAGTGACCTATGATATTATTACCAACTTCTCCTAGACCCATTTCACCTTTTCCTAAATTTCCTTGATAGCCATGAGCTAATTCATGTAGACCACCCCAGTTCATTTGGAAAAATGCTGAGATAGAGTCACTGTGGATACCAACATGATTTCCACTATAATAAGCTGCTCCTGCTCCATGGACATTAGCTCTTACTAAGTATTTAGTTCTAACATTTTGATCAGTAATTTTTTCTGGATTTAAGCTTAGACCAATATATTCATCCATTTGATCAACAACTTTTTGATAATAATTTAAAAATTCATCTAATGTTTTAAACCCATTATCATAATAAGTATGATTTACCAATCTATCAATATCTTTAAGTGGTACAACGATTGTTAAAACTTCATTTTCAATAACTGAATAAGTATCTCCACTTTCTCTAAAAGCTTTGTAATAAGCATCTTGATCATCATTTTCATGATAATATTTTAGTGATGGAATATCCTCATCATATTGTAATTCAACTTTCCAAGTTTTAGATAAGTCAGTCGCATCTTTAGATAAAACTGTACTTCTAAAAACAGGCACAGCATCATAATAAGATATTTCATTAGTCTCTTTATTAACAACTTTATTTTGAAGAGTTACCCAACTACCATCTTTAGGTAAGTTTTGAGAAATTTCTAATGCCGAGTCATTAGTAATAAAGTCTAGGGAAATATCAGCATCTGATGAGATAATTCTTGCTTTTACAGTAGTTTCTTTGGGCATATAAATTCCTAAAATTTGCCTATCTCCATAATTACAACGACTAAATCCTGCTAAATCCATATTCCAAGTAGATGGAATAGTATATAAAGTCTTCTCTACTGTAATTTTAGCATCACTTTGATCAGTTACTTCAACTGGTACAACTATGATAGACTCATTATTATGTGAATCTTTTACACGATAAGTAATTTGATAATTTCCTACTTTATTTGGATCAACATTTCCAGAATGAGTGATTTTATTAGTTAAGTCACCATCTTCAAAGTCCTTAGCAAAAATTCTAAATCTAGTATCAAGCACGTCAAATTTATCAATAATTCCCTTTTTTAAAGTAATCTTAGTAGTACCATAAAATATTGGCTTATTACTAGTACTCCAATAACTATTTTCATTTTTCTTAACTGTTTCTATATTATTTTGTTCTTTAGCATAAACAGAAAATAAAAATGTAAATTGATTAATTACGATAGCAAGTATTAAACTAACTATAGCAATCTTTTTAATATTCTTTTTCATAAAAAACCAACCTCCTCATATTTGTCGCTTATTTTATCATAAAATAGTAAAAAAAGCAAGAAAAAAAGAAGATAAGATGTATCTTCTAAATAAAAATATCTATTTACTATGAT
Source organism: uncultured Bacilli bacterium (assembly GCA_947624535.1). Lineage (GTDB taxonomy): Bacteria > Bacillota_I > Bacilli_A > RF39 > UBA660 > UMGS995. The sequence continues at coordinate 831 of CANQKU010000044.1, read as the reverse complement.
AGAAATAAGATACTATTTTTGAAAATTCATATAAGATAATATCACATTTATTAATAGCGAAACTTTTTCCAATAGCTTTACCACCTATCGTTAAAGAGGCTACTACGGCAGTTACTAATAAAGTCATCATAAATGAATTAATTCCTGTTGTTTTAGATAGAGCTAAAGCAATAGTAACTGAAGTACTACCTGATATTACACCACAAATATCTCCTATGACGTCACAACAAAATGAAGATACTTTTTCACTATTTTTTTTAAATTTAACAGCAATATTAGCACCCCTTACTTTTCTAGCATTCATCGAATGAAATACTTTAGGTGATGCTGCTGTTACACTTACACCAACAATATCAAATAAAATACCTAATATAATGAAAATTAAAGCAATAATAATACCACCTATTAAATTTAAATTAGGTACTGTTGACTCCGATAAAAAAGACATACCAAATGATAAGGAAAAAGTAACTATTAAAATAGTAGTAATCCATTTTTTATCGACTAATTCTTTTTTGATTTTTTCACGTCTTCTTGTTTGTATTTTTAAGTTTTCTATCTCACTTTTATTTTTTCTTTTCATATATTTCTCTCCAATAACTATTATAGCATAAAAAAAGTAGTATTTTCATACTAACTTTGTAAATCAATGGCGATTAATATAGTAAACTTTGAGTCTTAGGTCAAGTAGGATTTCCCTAACTTCTACTTATTCGTTACCAAATAAGTGGTTCCCCTTTCAAGAAATTAATATGCCGTTACCGAACACATGACTTGATTGCCACTTAGTACCCACTGCAATCCTATATCAATAGCACTCTAGGAGATTTC
>CANQKU010000043.1 GCA_947624535.1 uncultured Bacilli bacterium | reverse complement strand
TGTTGGGAAAACTGCTATTGTAGAAGAGTTAGCTAATCGAATTGTTTTAGATACAGTTCCAATTCAATTAAAAAATAAACGTATTTTATCAGTTGCGATGGCCTCTTTAGTAGCAGGTACAAAATATCGTGGTGAATTTGAAGAACGTATTAATAAATTATTAAAAGAAGTAGAAGAAAATGATGATATAATCTTATTTATTGATGAAATTCATACCCTTGTAGGAGCAGGTGGAGCAGAAGGAGCAATCGATGCTTCAAATATATTAAAACCTGCCGTAGCTAGAGGAAAAATTCGTGTGATTGGCGCAACTACTACTGAAGAATATGCCAAATATTTAGAAAAAGATAAAGCCTTAGATAGAAGATTTCAAAAAGTACAAGTTAAAGAGCCAGATATAGCTAAAACAAAAGAAATCTTATTAAAATTAAAACCCTTATATGAAGCATTTCATCATACAATTATATCTGATGAGATTATAGAATATATTATAGAAGTATCAGATAAGTATATATATAATAGAAGATTCCCAGATAAAGCCATTGATATTTTAGATGAAGTATGTGCTAGAACAGTTCTATTAAAAAGTAGTAGTGAAGCTAAATTAGATAAGTGGAAACAGCAATTAAAATTTATTATAAAAAATAAAAAAGAAGCTATTGTTAAAGAAGAATTTGATCTAGCAACTGAGTTAAAAACAGAACAAAATAAATTAGAGACAAAGATTAATCAATTATATTTAAAGAAAAGTCAATCTACAACACCAAAAGTTATTACTAAAAAAATGGTCATGGACGTTATTACATTAAAAACATCAATTCCTGTATTTGAAGGAGAAAATACCAATAAGAAAATAATTGAATTAGAGACTAAATTAAAACAAAAAATAAAAGGACAAGACCAAGCTATTGAAGCAGTTTGTAATTTTTCTAAGAAAAAACAGTTAGGTTTTGCTCCTCAAAAAGTTCAATCTTTTATGTTTGTAGGAAAAACTGGTGTTGGGAAAACTTTATTGGTAAAAGAATATGCTAAAATGCTTTATAGTAAGGATAGTTTAATTAGACTAGATATGAGTGAATATAAAGAAGCTCACTCTGTCAGTAAAATCCTTGGAGCGCCTCCTGGATATGTAGGATATGATGATGCCAATTACTTGTTAGAAAAAGTTAGGAATAATCCTTATAGTGTTATTTTATTAGATGAAATAGAAAAAGCTAATTCTACAGTTATTAAGTTATTTTTACAAATTTTAGATGAAGGAAAAATAAAAGATTCTAAGGGTGTTGAAGTACCATTCCAAAATACTACAATTTTTATGACTTCTAATTTAGGAAGTGGAGAAAATACAATTGGATTTCAAGATAAAGAAGACAATAGACTTTTGAATATTTTGAACGAATATTTTGGGGTTGAATTTATAAATAGAATAGATGAAGTAATAGTATTTAACGCTTTGACAAAAGATATAGTAAAAGAAATTATTAAAGAAAAGTTGAAAAAATTAAGAGCATATTACGCTAAAAGAAAAATTCAATTAACTTTTAATAATAAATTAATAGATACGATTATAAAAGATGCTAGGTATGATACTTATGGAGCTAGAAGAATAGATAAGGTAATTGATCAAAATATCAATAATATAATTATTAACAAAATTTTAAATGGAGAAGAAAAAATTGTCTTAACGGAGACCACCTAGTCTCTTTTTATTTTAATATTATTATGATATACTACGGATAGGTGATTAGATGAGATTTTATAACACATTGACTAAAAAAATTGAAGAGTTTGTTCCAAATGAGGAAAATATTGTCAAAATGTATACTTGTGGACCAACGGTTTATCATTATGCTCATATTGGTAATATTAGGACTTATGTCTTAGAAGATCTTTTTGAAAAAACTTTTTGTTATTTAGGTTATCAAGTAAAAAGAGTAATGAATATTACAGACGTTGGTCATTTACAAAGTGATGGAGATACTGGAGAAGATAAGATGCTAATCGCAGCTAAAAGAGAGCATAAATCTTCAAGTGAGATTGCTAAATTTTATACTGATGCTTTTTTTGAAGATTGTGATTTAGTAGGTATAAAAAGACCTGAAATAATTAGTAAAGCAACTGATAATATTGATGAATATATTAAGATGATTGAGAAATTACTTAAGGAAGATAAGGCTTACATTAGTAATGGAAATGTTTATTTTGACACATCTAAAGATGAGACTTATTATGAATTATCTGGTAGAAATAAAGAAGATCTAATGATTGCAGTTAGAAATGATATAGAACAAGATCAACATAAAAAAAATCCATTTGACTTTGGACTTTGGTTTACCAATTCTAAGTTTGAAAATCAACAATTACAATGGGACTCTCCTTGGGGTAGAGGCTATCCAGGATGGCATATTGAATGTTCTGCTATCGCTATAAAAAATTTAGGACCACATTTAGATATCCACATGGGCGCAGAAGATGCTATTTTTCCACACCATACAAATGAAATAGCCCAAAGTGAAGCCTATCTAGGACACAAATGGTGCAATTACTGGGTTCATTTATCATTTTTAAACGTGAATAACAGTAAAATGAGTAAATCCAAAGGAGATATCCTACGAGTAGTTGATTTAAAAAAGTCAGGTTACAATCCACTTAGTTATCGTTTATTTATTTTAAATACTCATTATCATAAACAAGTTAATTTTTCATATGAAGCCTTAGATTTAGCTGAAAAATCTTATATTAAATTAAAAAATAAAATTAAAAATATTTCTAATGAGGGGGAATATTTAGAAGAAGAATTTTTAAAATGGGATCAACAATTTAAAGCTTATTTGGAAGACGATATGAATACTGCTAATGCGGTTACTTTACTATATGACTTATTAAAAAGTGATGTATCAGGTAAAACTAAACTTGCTTTAATTGAAGCTTGGGATCAAGTATTTAGCTTAGATTTATTAAAAGAAGAAAGTTATGAAATAAATGATCAAGAAATATTAGATTTAATTGAAAAAAGAAATGAGTACAAAAAAAATAGAGAATATCAAAAAGCTGATGAAATTCGTGATGACTTATTAAAAAGAGGTATTCGTTTGATTGATAAGGCTACAGGAACTACTTATGAAATTGTTAATAAAGTGTAAAATATCTAGATTTTATATAAATTTATTTTTGACTATGATATAATTACATTAGGAGTGATACTATGAATAATATTAATAGTTATAAATTAGTTAAAGAATCTAAAACTGGAAATATTGTTAAGAAAAAATTAATTATGGGTGGAGCTATTTCTATGGTAGGAGGTATGATTTGTCTATTTAGTATTTTACCTGGTAAGGCTCAAAATATCTCTTATGATAGTAGTTATGCTACTTATTCTCAACAATTAGAAGAAATGTTAAATGTAGATATGGCACCAGATTTAGAAGAAGAAGTTAATAAATTACAAGATATTAGTACAATGATTAGTGACTATCAAAAAAGTGATGCAGTTATTCAAAAAAGTGATGCAAGTAAAAAGTTAATTAATGAGTATGAGGAGATTTATAAAACTTCTTTAGATATTTTGAAATTAAATATTGCTCATGAAAATAATTGTTCGTCCGAAAATTTAAAAGTTAGTTATGAACCTTCTGATGGTAGTTGGGTAGCATCTTCTGATGATTTAGGTGCTATTACTTTAACAGGAAAGCAAAGAGAAATTGCTGAAAATATTGGTAATCTTCAAAGTTGTTCTATAAAAAATATGGAGACTTTTAATGAAAAACAAATGGATAATTATGTAGATTTATGCAGTGATACAATAAGTCAAGCTATAAATATTGCTGTTTCACAATCTCCTAAATCAAAATAATAAAAGCTTTAGGCTTTTTCTTTTTATATAAAAGTTAGAGGTGATAGATGATGGATATAAATACTATTAATGTATTAGTATTAGCCTATTTAGGAGATACAATTTATGAAGATTATATTAGAAAGTATTTTATATGTCGTGGTATTAATCATGTCAATGAATTACAAAAACAGGCACTTTTATATGTTAGTGCTAAAAATCAAGCTAAGTATTTAACAAAAATGATGGATAATAACTATTTAACAGAAGAAGAACTTTTAATTGTAAAAAGAGCTCGCAACTATAAAACTAATTCCCATCCTAAAAATTGTGATATTATAACTTATAAATATGCTACAGGTTTAGAGGCTTTAATTGGGTATTTAGAACTACAAGGTAATAAGAAAAGATTAGATGAAATTATGAATTATATTTTGGAGGATTAAGAAAATGATTGTATATGGAAAGAATGTTGCATTAGAATTATTAAAAAAAAATGTAAAAATAGAAAAATTAATTTTGCAGGAAAATTTCAGCGATAATTTAATAAATTCCTATATAGAAAAATTAAAATTGCCCGTAAAAATCATGTCAAAATTAAAAATGGATGATTTGTCAGATGGACTTCATCAAGGTATAATACTTGTCATTGAGGACTACCAATATCAAAATTTGGATGAACTATTAAAAAATGATCCAAACTTTATTGTCATATTAGATCACTTAGAAGATCCTCATAATTTAGGAGCAATCATTAGAACGTGTGAAGCGGCAGGGGTTGATATGATTATTATTCCTAAAGATAGACAAGTACAAGTTAATGCCACTGTTATGAAGACTAGTGCTGGAGCGCTTGCTAATATGAACTTGGCAAGAGTTACTAATTTAGCAAGCACAATAGAAAAGTTGAAAAAACATGGCTTTTGGATTGTAGGAACTGATATGAAAGGTGATGACTATAGAAAAATAGATTACTCTTCAAAAATAGCCTTAGTAATAGGCAATGAGGGTAAGGGTATGAGTGATATAGTTAGAAAGTCATGTGACTATATTGCTAGTATTCCAATGGTAGGTAAAGTTAATAGTTTAAATGCCTCTGTTTCAGCAGGTATTATGATTTATGAGGTAGTCCGAAATAGAAAGTAGGGATATTTTGGATTATAAACAAGTAAATGACTATGAACAATTATATTTAATTGGAGAAAACGATGATGACTCAACGAATATTATCTTTCAAAAATATAAACCTATTGTAATTTCACTTGCTAATAAATATTATGCCAAGATGAATTATCATTGTGGAGATTTAGAAGACTTTATTCAAGAAGGTTATATTGGTCTAGCCAGGGCAATACAAGCTTTTAAAGAACAACATAATGTATTATTTTATACTTTTGTGTTAGTTTGTGTAGAAAGACAATTAAAAGCTTTTTGTAGAAAATTTAGTGCGTCCAAATATGAGCCATTTATTAATTCAATCTCAATGGATTATGAACAAGATGAAAATCTTAATTACTTTAATTTATATAAAGATGAAAGTATTATCAATAATCCTAGTGAGTATTTAGAAAAAAATATGACATATGAAAAGTTAATTCACTTTAAAAACAACTTAGATTTAAAACATAGTTTAATTTTTGAACTAAGATATAATGGCTTTCGTTATAAAGAAATAGCGCAACTTTTAGATATGCCAGTTAGAACCGTAGAAAGTTGTATGACTAGTTGTAAAAAGAAACTTATAGAACTAACGAATTAATAATTTATTTGTATTTTTGCATGACTTGTTATAAAATTAAAATAGGTGAATAGGATATGGAGATAAGTGTTAAAGATTGGCTAGCTACACATAAAGATATTAAATCTCAACAAAAATTATTTTATAATATGTCACGTACTTTAAATTATATACACGAGCATGACTATTATGTTGAGAATTTTAATCTAGGAAAAATTCACATTTTAAATGATAATACATTAAGTCCTATTCAATATGACGTTGTAGTAAGAATACCAAATGGTAGTAAAGCTCAAATTGTAAAAGATGATATCTATAATTTAGCATTTATTCAAATTGCAACTTATACTAATATAGACTTAAATATATTAAAACCTAGTTTTTTAAAAGAAAATTTTCAAGAGTTTCAACCATTTATACCACAAGATGACTATAATTATTTAAAAGGTATAATTGAAAGAGGGGCATCTGTTTACTATTATCAATATTTTGATGGCTTCTATGAAAAACAAATTGAAAAGTTAAACGAAGAATTAGGAGAAGCTAATGAAAATGGTAATTCTTTAAATATGCAAAAGACTAAGTCAACTTTAGCAGGTAGAGCTATGGTAGATAAAGAAACTAGAAAATTATATAGTGAATTAGTGGATAGTAAGCAAGCTGCTTTTATAAGTTTCTTAATTTTCCCATTCTCACTTATTTTACTAGCATTAATACTAGGAATTATAATATTCATTTATAAGTAAAAGTATAAGTAAAAGTAATTGACATTCTAATGTGTTTGTGGTATTTTAATTATGAACAACACAAAAGAGTGTTTTTATTTTGTAAAAATAATTAAGAAATTAGGTGGGGAATATGGCAGAAGTTGTTAAAACAAAAGAGAAAAAACAAATTGTCAAAATTGAAGAAGAAAAACAAAATAAGGAAAATAAATTATCCAAAGGCGAAAATAAGGATAAGAACAAAAATAAGAATGTATCTACTAAAGAAGAAAAGAAAAGCTTATGGGCAAGATTTCTTATCTTCTGTAATGGGGTTAAAAGTGAGTTCAAAAAAGTTAGATGGACTTCAAAAAAAGATATGGTAAAATATTCAATTGCTACGATTGTATTTATTGTATTTTGTTCAGTATTTTTCTATGGAATTGATACAATATTTGCATTAGTACAGTCATTATTTAACTAGAGGAGGATATTATGGAAAAACAATGGTATGTAGTAAATACTTATTCAGGTCATGAAAATAAAGTAAAAGAAAAATTAGAGATGAGAGCTGAATCGATGGATATGGAAGATTACATATTTAGAGTAATCGTTCCTGAGGAAAAAGTTGTAGAAGTAAAAGATGGGGTAACAAAGGAAAAAAGTAAGAAAATGTTTCCTGGATATATTTTAGTTGAAATGATAATGACAGATGATGCTTGGTATGTAGTTAGAAATACACCTGGTGTTACAGGATTTATTGGATCAAGTGGAAAAGGTGCGAAACCAACACCATTGCAGCCATATGAAGTAGATAAAATTCTAAATAATATGGGTATGTCTAGAATTGATGTGGATAATGATTTAAAGACAGGTACAAATGTAAAAATTATTTCAGGTCCATTTAATGGTATGTTTGGTAAAATCGAATCACTTGACTTACCAAATCAAAAAGTTAACCTATTAGTAGATCTATTTGGACAAGAAACTTCTGTTGAAGTAGAATTAAATCAAATAGAAAAAGCATAATATATATAGCAATATAAAATAGTAAGGTATCCTTGCTGTTTTTTATTTTAGAGAATTTCTCTTGATTGAAGATTTTTGCCACTAGTGGCAAAAATCTTCAATGAGATATTGAAAAAGTTTTGAAATACTGTATGATAATATTTAAAGAAAGACTAAAATAAAAAATAGTTAGGAGGTTAAGTATGGAAGAAATAAGAAGAGATATATACTTAAATAGATTAATTAGTAGAAAAGAAAATGGTCTAATTAAAGTAATTACTGGTATTAAAGGATGTGGTAAATCTTATCTTTTAGATTCATTATTTAAAAACTATTTACTCAGTCAAGGCATAAAAGAAGATCATATTATTAAATTAGAGTTAGATAAGGAAGAAAATAAAAAATACCATGATGCTCATGAATTAAATCTATATATAAAGTCACAAGTTAAAGATCAAAATATGTATTATATTTTACTTGATGAAATACAATTAGTAAAAGGTTTTGAAGCTATCCTAAATGGATTTTTATATGAAAGAAATCTAGATGTTTATGTAACAGGAAGTAATTCAAAGTTTTTATCAAGTGATATTATTACAGAATTTAGAGGAAGAGGAGACGAAATCAAAGTTTTTCCCTTAACTTTTTCTGAATATGTAGAAGCTTTTAATGGAGATAAAATGGATGCATGGAATGAGTATGTCTTATATGGTGGTCTACCATTAATTTTATCTAAAAAGACTGATGAAGAAAAATCAAAATATTTAAAAGATTTATTTGAACAAACTTATATCAAAGATATAATTGAACGTAATAATATAGGAAGAATTGATATATTAGATTCGATTATTAATATATTAGCATCTTCAGTTGGATCTTTAACAAATTCTCAAAAAATATATAATACATTTATCAGTAATGGAGAAAAAGAAATTTCTTTAAATACTATTAATTCATATATTAAGTATATTGAAGACTCTTTTATTGTTAATAAATCCTATAGATATGATGTAAAGGGTAAAAAATATATTCAAACGCCACAAAAGTATTATTTTTCTGATATAGGACTTCGTAATGCAAGATTAAATTTTAGACAACAGGAAGAAAATCATATCATGGAAAATATAATCTATAATGAATTAATTGTAAGAGGTTATAATGTAGATGTAGGTATAGTTGAAATAAGAGATGATAATAAAAATAGAAAACAATTAGAAGTTGACTTTGTATGTAATTTAGGTAATAAAAGATATTATGTGCAGTCAGCGCTTAATTTAGAAACAAGAGAAAAAACTATTCAAGAAGAACGACCATTAATGAATATTAACGATAATTTTAAAAAGATTATAGTAGTTAAAGATAATATGAAACATTGGTATACTGAAGAAGGAATACTAATTATAGGAATACAAGAATTTTTATTAAATAATAATAGTTTAGATTTATAAAACGTTAAATTAAAAAGATAATTCTCGAGTCATAAAAATTATTAAATTTATAACTAAATGCACGATTTTATAATAAAT
>CANQKU010000042.1 GCA_947624535.1 uncultured Bacilli bacterium | reverse complement strand
TAGAAATTAGAAATTATGATATTATTTATAAAGTAGTTGAAGATATGGAAGCAGCCATGAAGGGTATGCTAGATCCTGAGTATGAAGAAAAAGTTATTGGAACACTAGAGATTAGACAAATGTTTAAATTCTCAAAAGTTGGTCTGATAGCAGGTTGTCATGTTTTATCAGGGGTAGTTAAAAATAACTCTCTAGTTAGAATAATTCGTGATGGAACAGTTGTTTATAATGGAAAAGTAAATACCTTACAACATGAAAAAGATCAAGTTAAAGAAGTTAAAAAAGGTATGGATTGTGGTGTTACTTTAGAAAATTGCCAAGATTATAAAGAAAAAGATTTAATTGAAGTTTATGAATTAGTAGAGATTAAAAGATAATAAATAAAAATGAAGATTAAAATTTTATTTAACCTTCATTTTTTGTTTGGCTTTACATGTTTCTAAGCATTCATTCATAAGGATAGAAAGTTCATCTTTATTTACATTAAATTTATTGCAGACATATTTAGTTGAATATGAAGTATTATTAAAGAAAGCGAATTTTAATGCAATCATAGCTTTTTGTTCATAAGTACATTGGGAAATATAATCACTATAATTTGACTCTTCTAATGATTTAATTCCTCTCATTAAATTGTCATTATTATCATTAGCAATATATTTATTGTTATTTGGAATATCATATCTTCTTGAATTATTTTTTATATTTGAAAGCTCTTCTTCAGATAAGATAATACTTCTATTATTATGATAATCTTCGATAATTTTATCTTCTACTTCATAGTGAGGATATTTCTTTCTTAACTTTTCATTTTTAACTAGTTTAGTCATTACACCAGTTCTTAATATCTCAAAAGTAGCAGGATTAATATTTAATTTTTTACAATAACTTTCTTTTGGTTCTATAATTTTTGTATCATCAGTATATAGTAAAGTTGCAAGCTCTTTTTCTTTCTCAGTAAATTCAGTAAGTAAATTTTTATTATTTTTTGTTTCAATATCATCTTCAAGGTTAGGATATTCTTCTAAAATTTTAGATTTATATTCATTATCAGTATCTAGTTTTTGTAAGATTTTCTTTTTCTTTGTATATACATTATTAATGTGATTATAATTTAAATATTTTGCAATTTCTTGAGTTGATGCATAAGTGCCATCTTGTTTTTGTTGATAAAAACATTTAAGAATTTGTGCATCTTTTGTAATTTTTTCATTAGAAATTTCTCTTTTTTGTGCGACAGGTGATGTAATATTTCTTATTCCCATATCCTTATCTAATTCAGGATATTCTTTTAAGATTTGTTCTTTATAGTTAGGATTAGTAGCAATCATTTTTAAAAGATTACTTTTTATTGTATGTATACTACTAATACTATAATTTAAAATTTTGGCAATCTCTTTAGTTGATGCATAAGTACCATCTGGTCTTTTTTGATAAAAATATTTAAGAATTTGAGTATCTTTTTCTAATTTTTCTTGATTTATAATGTTATTTTTCTCTTTTTGTTCAAGATCATTTTCAAAGTTAGGATACTCTTTTAAGATTAACTCTTTATATTCACTATCAGTATTTATTTTTGTTAAAATTTTACTTTTGATTGTATATACACTACGAATATTTTTAAAGTTTAAATTTTTTGCAATTTCTAAAGTAGAAAGATAACTACCATCTGACTTTGGTTGGTAAAAAGATTTAAGTAATTCTATATCTCTATTAATTTTTTTATGAGAAATTATTCTATCTTTTTGAACGCAGGTATTATTTTTTATTTCGATATCATCTTCAAGATTAGGGTATTCATTTAAAATTTGGGCTTTATATTGATTATCAGTATTTAATTTTTTTAAGATTTTATTTTTTGTTGAAGTTATATTATGCATGCTTATATTTGCTAACTCTGAAATTTCTTGAGTCGATGCATAAGTGCCATCTAATCTTTTTTGATAAAAATATTTAAGTATTTGAGCATCTTTTATTATTTTTCTTTGTTGAGTAATATGAGTATTATTTTTTGTTTCAATATCACTATCTAATTCAGGATATTCTTTTAATATTTGTTCTTTATATTTGTCATTAAGCTCTAAGTTTTGTAAAATTCTATTTTTAATTGTGTATATATTATGAGTACTACCATCATAATTTAAAAGTTTTGAAATTTCTTGAAGAGATAAGTAAGTACCATCAGGATTTGGTTGATAAAGATATTTGAGAATTTGCGCATCATTTTTTACCTTTTCATTGGGGATTGTTCTTTTTTGGACTTCTTGAATATTCTTTTTTAGTTCAATATCCTCATCAAGGTTAGGATATTCTTGTAAGATTAATTCTTTATATTCACTATCAGTTTTTAATTTTTTTAAGATTTTCGATTTAGCTTTATATATACTATTAGCATTTTGAAAATTTAATATATCTTTAATCTCTAGAATAGATAAGTAACTACCATCTTGCCTTTGTTTATAAATATATTTGAGAAGTTGCACGTCTTTTTTTATTTTTTCATTAGGCGTTTTATTTTGGTTTGTAATATTAGTATTGCCTCTTTCTTCGATATCATCTTCAAGAGTAGGGTATTCTTCTAAGATTTTAGATTTATATTCATGATTATCATTTAATTTTTTTAAAATATCTCCTTTTGTTTTATATAAACTATTAATATTTGTATAGTTTAATAGAGTTGCCATTTCTTTAAGAGGTGTGTAAGTGCCATCTTGCCTTTTTTGGTAAAAATATTTAAGAAATTGTGCATCTTTTTTTACTTTTTCATTGGAGATTGTTCTTTTTTGGGCTTCTTGAAACTTCTTTTTTAGTTCAATATCCTCTTCAAGGTTAGGGTATTCTTCTAAGATTTTAGATTTATATTGACTATCAAGGCTTAATTTTTTTAAAATGTCATTTTTTGTTACATATACACTACTAATGTTTTTATAATTTAATAGAGTTGTAATTTCTTGAGCAGATAAGTAAGTACCATCTGAAGTTTGTTGATAAAAATATTTAAGTATTTGAGTATCTTTTTTTACTTTTTTATTGGAAGTTGCTCTTTTTTGTACTTTTTGACTTTTTAGTTCTATATCATCATCAAGGCTAGGGTATTCCTCTAATATTTTAGATTTATATTCACTATTAGTATTTAAGTTTTTTAGAATAATTCTTCTTACTGTATTCATACTATCAGTATTTTTATAATCCAATAAATCTGTAATTTCTTGAGGAGATAAGTAACTACCATCTGATTTTGGTTGATAAAAGTATTTAAGAAATTGTGCATCTTTTTTTACTTTTTCATTGGAGATTGTTCCTTTTTGAGCTTTTTGAATATTCTTTTTTAGTTCCATATCAGCCTCAAGGTTAGGATATTTCTTTAAGATTAATTCTTTATATTCGCGGTCAGTTTCTAATTTTTGTAAGATTTTCTTTTTCGTTTTATATATGGCATTAGTGTGACTATAATTTAAAATTTTCACAATTTCTTGAGTTGGTGTATAAGTGCCATCTTGTCTTTGTTGATAAAAATATTTAAGAAATTGTGTATCTTTTATGATTTGTTTATCAGTAATTTTTCTAATTTTTGGAGTTTGATTACTGCCTTTTTCTTCGATATCATCTTCAAGTGTAGGATATTCTTCTAAGATTTTAGATTTATATTCACTATCACTGTTTAATTTTTTTAAAATATCATTTTTTGTTGCTTGTATACTACGAATATTTTTATAATCTAATGAGCTTACAATTTCTTTAGGTGATGCATAAGTACCATTTAGCCTTTTTTGATAAAAATATTTAAGTATTTGAGCATCTTTTTTTATTTTTTCTTGTTGCGTAAGAGTAGTATTGCTTCTTTCCTCGATATCATCTTCAAGAGTAGGATATTCTTTTAAAATTAACTTTTTATATTCACTGTCAGTCTCTATTTTTTGTAAGATTTTCGCTTTAGTTTTATATAAACTATTAACATTTTCAATGTTTAATAGATTTGCAACTTCTTGAAGAGATGCATAAGTACCATCTGACTTTGGTTGATAATAATATTTAAGTATTTGAGCATATTTTTTTACTTTTTCATAAGGAATTGTTATTTTTTTTGGAATGTTAGTATTGTCTCTTTTCCAGGTATCATCATCAAGAGTAGGGTATTCTTTTAAGATTAACTTTTTATATTCACTGTCAGTCTCTATTTTTTGTAAGATTTTCTTTTTTATGATTTTTTCTTGTTTTCCAATATTAGTATTATTTCTTATTTCCATATCCCTATCTAATTCAGGATATTCTTTTAAAATTTGCATCTTATATTCATGATCAGTTTCTATTCTTTTAAGAATTTTATTTTTAGGTAAATATATACTATCAACATTTGTATAGTTTAATAAATTGGCAATTTCCTGTGGAGATGAATAAGTACCATCAGAGTTTTGTTGATAAAAATATTTAAGAATTTGTGCATCTTTAATAATTTTCTCATTAGAGGATTTTCTAATTTGAGCATCATGAATATTCTTTTTTAGTTCAATATCCTCATCAAGGCTAGGATATTCCTTTAAGATTAATTTTTTATATTCACTATCAGTACTTAGTTTTTGTAAAATTCTTCTTCTTGCTGTTTGTATACTATGAATATTTTTATAATCTAATAAATCGACAATTTCTTGAGTAGATACGTAAGTGCCGTCTAATTTTTGTTGATAAAAATATTGAAGTAATTGTGCCTCTTTAATAATTTTCTCATTAGGCATTTTTCTTTTTTGTTGAATGTGTGTCTTCTTTCTTAATTCCATATCATTTTCAAGACTAGGATATTCTTTTAAAATTTGCATCTTATATTCATTATCAGTTTCTATTCTTTTCAGGATTTTATTTTTAGTTAAATATATGCTATTAACATTTGTATAGTTTAATAAATTGGCAATTTCTTGTGGAGATGCGTAAGTACCATCAGACTTTGGTTGATAAAAATATTTAAGAGTTTGAACACTATTACTAATATCATCAATAGGTAGATTTATTTTATTAGAAGAGTTGTCTTTCTTAATTTTAGTTGGAGGGTTATTTTTCTTGACTGTAGTTGAAAAACTTAATTTTAATCCTAATCCAGTTCCTTTTATTTTTAACATTTGAGTAATAGTTGGATATTTTAAAAGTAATTTATCGTAATTATTTTTATTTTCTAATAGTTCATAAATATTAATAATTTGTTCTTTTATATTGTGAGTGGTACTATTTTTTAACTTAGCAATTTCTTCAATATCTAAACAAATATCATTAATTTGTCCTGTAAATAATCCAATAATTTCTATATCGTTATCAGTTATATCCACTATTTTTTTAGTGTTATTTTGTGCTTTTTGTTTTTTTATACCTATTTTTCTTTTTATAAGTTTTTGATTGAAATCACCTAAAACCTTCTTAATTTTATGATAATTTACTTTATCTGTTAATTTATATATTACTTGTGCTATCTCTAATATATTTATATCTAATTTTTTAGCAATTTCTTCATTTGTTAAATAATTACCATTTATATCTTTTTCTAAATAGTTTTTTAATATTATCATTTCATTTTTAGAAAATATACTATTAGGTGTGTATTTATCATCTTCAGTTTTTAATTTATCTTCTAAATAATTTAGTCCATATGAATAAAATAGAATTGGCTCTTCCTCAAATGTTTCTATAGCTTCTAATAATAATTTTTCAATGGTTGTATCATCACAATTAATATCTAAATGTTTTAAGTCAGTTTTATATTTATCTATGAAAAATTTTTTTCTTTTTTCATTATTTTTTAAATTTTCTTTAAATTCTTTATTTGTTTCCATAATGAACCTCCATTTGGTGATATTATACACCAATTTTGTTTCATTTTAAATATATTTTTGGTATACTTGTTATATAAGGAGGGTGTTATATGTCAAATGTTAAAATAGAAAGATTAAATCATACATTCATGGAAGAGATTAGTAAAATTTTAATGACGGAAATTAAGGATGAAGATATTAAATTTGTTACAGTAACAGGTGTAGATATTACAAATGACTTAAGTTTTGCTAAGATTTATGTAACAGTACTTGATCCAAAAAAAAAGAAATCTACATTAGAGGCATTAAATGGCGCTAGTCATTTTATTCGAGGAAAGTTATCGGAAAGAGTAGAAATTAGACATACTCCTGAGCTTAAGTTTTTATATGATGACTCGATTGCTTATGGAGAACATATTGAAGATTTAATTGAAAAGATAAATAAAAATTCAACTCAAGAAAAATGATTTCTTGAGTTTTTTGACGAATTTGACAAATAAATTTTTGAAAAAATATTGACAGGGGGGGGGTAGGTTGTTATATAATTGTAAACAAGAAAGGAGAAATATTGCAAAAAGCAATATTAATGGGTGAGAAAGATGAAAAAATTAAGAATGATGGCTGTCATAATGATGGCAAGTGTACTATTTATTCCTAGTGTGTTTGCAGCAGAAGAATATTCTAAAGTAGAAGATATTACTTCAACAGGAATTGGGAAGGATACGTATGGTGAGGCTATTGAAGGAGATACTAAAGATAGCAATGTAACTACAACATTTGATATTACTAGTAAAGATTTAATGGTAATTGATGAAGCAAAAGGTGTTGAAACAGCTAGACCAGTAGAGGATGCTACATGGTTTGGTATTGGTGTAAAAGCTCCAACAACTGTTACTTCACTTTCTGATCCAAAATGGGAAAAGCTTTGGGAAACTGCATCTGATAAAAAAACAGTTAATGCTGAAAAAGATGGAAAAAATAAAGAAAATGAAGATATATATACACTATGGATTCCATTTACAGCTAGTGAATTAGAAGCTAAAATTAAAGAAGATGGAGAAAATGCAGTTGTTGAAAAAACTGCTGTAATTAATTGGGATGGTACTCATAAACAAACTATTATAGTTAGATTACATGCTTCTAAAGTAACATTAACAATTGATCCTGATGAAGAATCAACAGGAAAGATTAAAGAAGGTTCTGATTTAACTACTGAAAAGATTAAAGCAGCAGTTGAAGAATATAAGAAAGCACATACAACTACAACTCAACCTGAAGAAAGACAAGAAACAAACCCAGATACAGCAGATATTAATCTATTAAGTCTATTAGCATTAATCTTAGCTAGTGGATTTGGACTTACTTACTCAGTAAAAAAAGTAAGACAAAATTAATACATTAAATTAATAAAGAATTATCAACACTAGTTGGTAATTTTTTGTACGCAAATTTTCTTGACAAAAGCCCTAATGGGATCATGAATATGGTGGATGAAAAAATATGTGTTATTTGGAATTATAGGATATATAATATGTAGTTGTCGATAAAATTTAAAAAATTAAAGTTTATAAAAATAATAATAGAGAAAAGTTCATAAGAATTTTTCTCATTCTTTTTACCTTATTTTATAAAATAAGTATAAATATGTTAATGTTAGAATTAGTCAATAAAACTTATCTAAATTAACTAAAATATTGAAAAAAGATCAAAAATTCAGTGAATATATGAGTGCTGAGGAAGATAATATAAAGATAGAACTTTTGATCTACGAAACTCAAAATAAAATCCCGTAGATTTTTTTAAAATTTTTTAATTTTTTTATAAAAAATAACATAATTACTATTATAGAGGTGGATTATGTTTCTAAAAAATATTGATAAAAGAATTAAAATTATTCTAATAGTAGTATTAATTTTATTTATTTCTATTGTTTTACGAGTATTTAAAATTCAGGTATTTGATTATGAAAAATTGAAGTCTTTAGCAGATGATTTATGGAGTAGGGACTTAGAAGTAGCAGCTGATAGGGGTAAAATTCTAGATCGTAATGGAGAAGTTTTAGCTGATAATGTTACAACTACTAGTTTAGTGTTAATTCCTAATCAAATAAAAGATAAAGAAAAAACCTCACAGGAACTTTCTAAAATATTAGGTGTTTCTAAAGAACAAATGGATAAACATGTTTATAAAAAAACTTCTATTGAAAGAGTTCATCCTGAAGGAAGAAGATTATCTTTTGAAATAGCTGATAAGATTAATGCTTTGGAATTAGAGGGTGTTTATTTAGTAAAAGAGTCTAAAAGATATTATCCTTATGGAAATTTATTATCTAATTCTTTAGGATATGTTGGAATTGATAATCAAGGTCTATCTGGATTAGAGTTGCAATATGATGATATTTTAACTGGAACTAGTGGTGCGATTAAATATTTTTCAGATGCTAAGGGTAATCAACTAAATTTATCTGATATTTATGTTGAACCTGTAAATGGAATGAATATCCAACTTACAATTGATTTAAAAATTCAACAGTCAGTTGAAAGAGAATTAGATAATATTGTAGATATGTTTCAACCTGATATGGCTTTAGCTTTAGTAATGAACCCTAAAACAGGAGAAATTTTAGCAATGGGGAGTAGACCTGACTATGATCCTAATGAGTATCAAAAATATTCTAAGGAAAGTTTAAATAGAAATTTACCAATTTTTGCTTCGTATGAGCCAGGATCTACTTTTAAAATTATTACTACTTCGGCAGCAGTTGAGGAAAAAGTAGTTGATTTAGAAAAAGATCACTTTTATGATGCTGGTAAAGTTAATGTAGATGGATCTATTTTAAAGTGTTGGAAAGCAGGGGGTCATGGAGAACAAACCTTTTTGCAAGTGTTACAAAACTCTTGCAACCCAGGATTTGTAAAACTAGGTCAACTTCTAGGAAAAGAGCGATTATTTTCTTATATTAAAAAATTTGGCTTTGGAAAACAAACAAATATTGATTTAACAGGAGAGGCTAAGGGAATAATTTTCCCCTTAGATCAAGTTGGAAATGTAGAGTTAGCAACAACTGCTTTTGGTCAAGGTGTAAGTGTTACTCCTATTCAACAAGTAGCGGCCATCTCTTCAGTAATTAATGGAGGTTATTTATATACACCATATATTTTAAAGTCAATTAATGAAAGTATTACTAATAATATTATTGAAGAAAAATATAAACATTTAGTAAGAAGAACAATTAGTAGTAATACTTCTAAAACAATGCGAAAAGCATTAGAAAGTGTCGTAGCTTTAGGTGGAGGAAAAGCTGCTTATATCGAG